>JBPCRP010000024.1:0-26136 GCA_050996715.1 Propionibacteriaceae bacterium | reverse complement strand
GGGGGGGGTCGGGGGTCCTCTTCTTTCCCCCCCCCCCCCCGCAGCCACTCACCAGCCCGCCGCCCGGGCCAGCCCGTCGGCGTAGGCAGGCCAGAAGACCCCCGCGGCCGGGGCGCCGCCACCGCAGGCCCCGTCGGACTCACCCGGCGACTTGACCCACAGGTACGCGTCCAGCGCACCCCCCGCACTTGTCTGGGGCGTCATCCCCAGGGCTCGGCCGGGTGGGTTGCACCAGTCGTCGTCGGCGGTGGGTCCGCGGCCGTTGCGACTGGTGTCGACCACGAAGTTCTTGCCGCCGAGCAGCCCCGCCAGCTGGTCGCCGTACTCGAGCTCGGCACCGGTTGGCTGGAAGTTCGACACGTTGAGCGCGAACCCGCGGACCCCGGCCACCCCGGCGTCGATGAGCCGCTGGTGCATCTGGTCGACGGGAATCCAGCCGCTGTGGCCGCCGTCGAGATAGACCGCGACTCCGGGCACGGCCGCCAGCGTGGTGGTGGCCGCTCGCAGCAGCTCGAGCCGCTCGGCCTGGCGTGCGCTCGGCAGCCGACTCAGCATCGCGAGGGCATCGGGTTCGAGTACCACGGCGATGCCCGGACCACGACCGGCTCCGCCGTCCCGGAGGCCTTGGGCGAAAGCGGAGATCCAGGATCGGTAGGCGTCGGCGGTGGACGTGCCCCCGGCCGACTCGCCGCCGCAGTCCCGGAGCGGGATCGCGTACGCCACGAGCACGGGCACCTGGCCCTGGCCGATCGCCGGCGCGACGGTGCCCGCGACCGCGCCGCTCAGGTTGGCTCCGGTCAGTCCGGCGTCGGCGAACCAGACCGCCCGCGGGGTGGCGAGGATCCGACGGAACCGGGCCGCCACGGCTGGCTCCCCGGCGCGGTCGGCGTCCTGCGCGGCCTCCTCGGCCCCGGCGTACGGCGGGACCCAGAGGGCATCGGCGCCGAACGGCGACGGGGAGGAGGTCGGGGAAACGGTCATCTCGGCGCGGGTGCCGGGTACCGCGAGCGCGGCGGCCTGGCGAGCGCAGGCCCGGGTGGGCGGGTCGTGGCTCCGGACCTGGAAGTAGACGCCCACGGCAAGCACGGCAACCAGCAGCGCGACGATCGCGAGCAGCACGATCCGGCCCGGCCGCAGCCAGCGGGCCCGTCGGGGGGAACGGGGCACACGCCAGATTGTGTCACCTCGGCTCCCTTCTCCCCGCCAGTTCGCCCACCGCCGTGGACTTCGCAGCGTCTATTGCCCGTGCGAAGGCGGTCTGCGGTGTGCGAAGGTCCCGCGGTAGCGGTCCGACGGGTCGGGGTCACCCCAGCTGACCGCGCTCTCGGAGCCGCTCTCGGGTCCGGATGCTCCTCTTGTCGAGTTCGGCGTGCGGCGCGGAGGCCTGCAGCCAGCGGAAGAACGTGCTGTGGCCGGCCTTGAGCAGCCCGGTGGGGACGTGCACCGGACGCCTCGCGTCGCCGACCCACACCAGGTAACAGGGTCCGTGCCCGGTGACATACTCCCGGACGCGCGTGACCTCGCGACCGTCGAGCTCTTGGGTGCCCCGGTAGCGCCGCACGGTCATCGCCGTCCCCTCGACCAGCAGATACGCCCGGGTCCGCAGCCAGACCACCCCTAGGAACAGCGCCCAGCCGGCCACGACCACCGCGAGCACACTGCCCCAGCCGGGGGTCCCCGACCGGATCAGGAGGCTCCCCATCACGATTGCCGCCACGGAGGCGAAGACGACCGGCGGCTGCCAGCGGTAGGACAGCTCGAGCGGGTGGGCCATGGTCGAGCGGGTCTCCTCCGGGGTCGGGGCGGTCGGCAGCCCCCTCAGGGTTACGCGGTCACCCGCGACGTGGGCCGCCAGCAGGCCGGCCTCGGTGCGCCGGGGTCAGACGCGCTCGGGACCGGCTCGGGTCACGACCGCACGTCGACCTCGTAGATGCCTCCTCGGTAGCCGCTCCCCTCCTTCGGGAGCGAGGTGAGGTAGACCAGGACGAACCGGGTCGTGACCGGGCTGTCAAGGGCGACCGTGGCCGTCCTGCCGACCTTCGTGGCGGAGCCCACCGTGCGCCAGCTGCCGTCGGAGGTGAGGTTCGGCGAAGTGACCGTGGCGGCGTCACCCTTGGGCACCCGGATCTGCAGGGTGGTGCCCGTTCCGCTCAGCTTCAGGGCCACGGCCGAGACCGGCTGGGGGCGGCCCAGGTCGAGCACCAGACCCACCCCGCGCTTGATGCCACCCAGCTTTGGGTTGCCCTGGTAGGTGACGGTGCTCCACCGGGTCGAGTCGTCACCGTCATAGGCGTTGGGCACCTCACCGGGGTTCTCCCGTGGCGGTCGGGCGTCGGTCCCCTGGGGATCGAAGTCCCGCGCCGTCACGATCCGGATCGAGGTTCCGGCTGCCGCCGTGCCGTCGGAGGACGGGGCGTTCGAGGCTGAGGCGTTCGAGGCCGGGGAGCCCGCGGGGGCGACCGTCTTCCCAGCGTCGGGCCCCAGGGTCAGCACCAGGGCTGCCACCACGACCAGGCCCACCACGGCAGCGAGCACGGCAATCCACCGTCGTGGCTGCCGATCACGGCGGGTCGCGACCCCGGCCCCCGCAGCCGGGCCGAGGCGGACGACGGGGCTTGCTGAAGGTCGACGTGAGGGACTGACGGGCGACGTGGCGCCGGTGCGGGCCACCGGGCTCGCCCCGGTCGCGGCCGCGACCTGGGTCGGGTGGCGGTCCTGACGTGCGGACACCGACGTCCTGGTGGCGGACGTCGCGGACGCGGCCGGGGTCGAGCGGGTCAGCGTGGCCATCTGTTCGGTGGGCTGCTGGGGGTCGGACTGCCGGGCCGGCGCCGACTGGGGGCTCGGCTGATCGAGGCGGGCCCAGGTCCGACGCGGATCGGTGCCGGGCACCTGCGGGACGGGCTGACGGAGCCGGCGCTCGAGGTCACCGGAGGCGTCGGCCGGGCCGAGGGTGCGCGACAGGGCCGCGACCAGCTCGGGGACGGACTCGATCGGGCTCAGGTGGTGCCGCGGCGGCCGTCCGAGCACCTGCTCGGTAATCCGGTCGAGCGCGGGTGACACCCCGGCGCGGATCTGCCGCGGGCTCATCCAGTGCTGACCGTCGGTCGGCGCGTCCGGGAGGCCGTACGCGGGCCCGCCCGGCCAGCGACCCACCAGGGCGGCGTAGAGCAACCGTCCGAGGTCGAGCAGGTCGGCGTCGGTCGCCTCGAGGTCGAGTCGGCCACCGCCGGGGAGGGGGGCGTAGCTCGACTCCGGCCGCATGGCCTGCTCGATCAGCAACCCGACGATCTTGATGTTGCCCGACGGGGTGACGATCACCGTGTCGGGGCTGAGCCGACCGTGGTGCAGGTCGACCGCGTGCACGCCGGCCATCGCGTCGGCGATCTCCCGGACCAGCCAGGCCGCCTCCAGCCCGGTCAGCGGGGCGGTGGCGAGCATCGTCTCCAGGGACTGTCCGGTGGCGTACTCGCAAACGATGTAGGAGCTGCCGGCCTGCGGGTGACCCGGGTCGTGCGACCCGTCCACCGCGTCGAGCACGCGCAGGAAGCGGGAGTCGGTGGCGCCGGCGGCGCGGCGAGCCGCCGCGAGCAACCGCGGGGCCCGCTCGTCGTCACCGGGCAACAGGTGCACCAGCACCGAGCGGGACAGCGTCAGGTCGAACGCGCGCCAGGTCACCGTCGGCTCGCTGTAGGCGAGGATCTCCTCGAGCCGGTACCGGTCCACGAGTATCGTGCCGGCCGGCAGCCGTGGCGCCGTGGAGGTGCGGATCACCGTGCTGATCTCCGCCTGGTCGGGATCAGGATCGGGATCGGGGTCGGTGCTGGCCGTCGCGTCGCGGACGTCGAGATCGGTCATGCCCGGGTTCTCCTCCGGCGCACTGGTCGCCAGCAGTTGGGTCGGGTCGTCGGTCACGACTCCCTCCGCCCCGGTCTGTGGAGAGAGCGCCACCTGATCGACCGCTGACTCGATGGTAGAAGCCCCGGAGGTCCCGTCGGCGGCCGAACCGCCGCCGTGGTGGTCATTTGTTGAGGTGGCGGTCCCGGAGCGCCCGCGCCGGGTGACGGTGGAGAGGATTTGAGTCACCTCGGTGATTCGGAGCAGTCCGGCCGTGCCGACGTACATCCCCACCGCGACCAGGCTGGAGAGCACCAGCCGTAGCAGCAGCACGAGACGGCTGTCGGACCAACGGCCGAGCCCCCAGCTGATCGCCCACGCCGCGGCGGCGGCCGGCAGCATCGCGACCAGGACGCGGACGGTGTGCCGCCACAACCGGGCGCCGTCGAGCCCGGGCAGCCGCCGGCGCAACTGCCGGAAGGACAGTGTGAGCCCCACGACGTAGGACAGGGAGTAGGCCAGGCCGAGCCCGGCGGCGGTCAACGACGGGCGACCGACCACCGCGGTGAGGACGATGGCCAGCACGATGTTCGCGCCGGCGATGCCGATCTGGATGAAGAACGGGGTCCGGGTGTCTTCGAGGGCGTAGAACGCGCGCAAGCACACGTATTGCAAGGTGAACGGGACCAGCCCGACCGCCAGGGCGGTCAGAGCGAACCCCACGAAGGACGCGTCGGCCGCCCCCTCGCCGTTACCGAAGAGCAGCCGGGTCATCGGTTGGGCAAGCACCAGGTAGCCGATCGCCGCCGGTAGCAGCGCGGTCACGGCGAGCCGCATCGTCCGCACGGCCTCGGCGCGGACGCCGACCAGGTCACCGGCGGCGGCCATGGCCGAGGCCGAGGGGAGCATGGCCGTGGCCAGCGACACGGTGATCAACGAGTGCGGCAGGATCCACAGCAGGTAGGCGTTGTTGTAGACCGTCCAGCCAGCCCCCCGGCCTCCCGCGGTGGCTCCGGTGGCGATGTGGGTGACCACCACGACCGCCAGTTGGGTGACCAGCACGTAGGCCAGGGTCCACTTGGCCAGCCGGGCTGTCTTGCCCAGGCCGGTGTTCCGGAAGTCGAACCGAGGCCGGTAGTGGAAGCCAGCCCGGCGCAGGAAGGGTACGAGCACCGCGGCCTGAGCCACGATGCCGAGGGTCGACCCGAGCCCGAGGAGCAGGGCCTGGTCGGTGGTGAAGGCCGCGCCGTTGGAACGATCGGGCCACGTCAGCAGGTAGCCGACCAGGACGCCGATCGAGATCAGGTTGTTGGCGATGGGGGAGAACATCATCGGCCCGAACTTGTCCCGGGCGTTGAGCACCTGGCCCATCAGCACGTTGGCGCCGTAGAAGAAGATCTGCGGCAGGCAGAGGAACGCCAGGAAGATCATCGAGTCGTACTGGGCCGCCAGCCCCGGCGCCCGCCAGCGTGAGTTGGCGTAGACGTAGATGATCACCGGCGCGGCGACCGTCGTGACCACCGTGATCGCGCCGAGGGCGATCAGCCCGATCGTCATCAGCCGGTTCGTGTACGCCTCACCCCCGTCGGCATCGTGGGTCATGGCGCGGACCACCTGCGGCACGAAGACCGTATTCAGCACGCCGCCGGCCAACAAGATGTAGAGCATGTTCGGCACCGAGTTGGCGATGCTGAACATGTCGGCCTGGCGGCTCGCGTTGCCCAAGACGTAGGCCAGCAGCGCGACCCGGACGAAGCCGGCGGCGCGAGAGAGCGCGGTGCCGGCGGCCATGACCGCGCTGGCCGAGATCAACCGGCTCGTCGATCGCGCGTCGTCGGGGGTGTCGTCTGGGGCGGTGTCGTCTGGGGCGCTGTCGGCGGCGGTCATCCGACCTCGGGGTCGCGTCGCTCGCGGGCGACCTGGCGGATCCGGAAGGCCGTGGCGCCGACCAGGGTGACCCCGGAGCCGATCACGATCAGCCAGGCGACCCGGCTGATGTCGGCGGCCTTGACCTGGACCTCCCAGCGGTTGCCGATCCGCTGGCCGGCCTTGGTGTAGAGCTCACCGGTGACCGGAAAACTGCCGTTCGTCCTGGCCACGGCCTCGTTGTTGACCTGGACGGACTGGCCGGGGGCCAGGGGTGTGAGCTGGGTGGACTTCACCGTGAGCCGCTGGGGGAAGTCTCCGGCGAAACGCAGCTGCACCAGCACCGGTTCGGTCAGGTGGTTGGTCACGGTGAGCGGGAACTGCTGGTCGTCGCGACTGGTCAGGGTGGCGTGGTGGCCGCCGGAGATGACGACGCCGGTCGCGAGAGCCTCCCGCAGCCGGGCGATCTCGCGGGACGTCACGGTGGTGGAGCGGTGTTGCTGGCCGCGCCACGCGCCGCTCGCCGCCCGCGCGGTCGTCGCCGCGGCGCGGACCCCCGCGTCCTCGGTGGTGACCAGACCGGCGTACCGACTGCCGAACCGGGCGAGGTCACCGATCGCAGACAGCTGGCTGGGACTCAGCTCCGCCTTGCTGGCCGACTTCGGGTAGCTGAGGCTCTCCGGGGTCGGCGCGGGGGTCCCGTCGAGCAGCCCGGAGAGGGCGGCGCGCCGCAGCCACGGCGCGTCGACAGCCACGGGGGTGCCGACGTCCTCGGGGGTGGCGATCACCCGGACGCTGCCGAGGCTGGTGCCCGGCTTCGTGGTGGCAGCCTCGATCCAGCTCGCGGCGAGAAAGGCCTGCCGCTGGTGGGTGGGAGTGGTGCTGGGGGCGGGCCCCGGCCCCCCCAGGGTCGAGCTCGAGCTGAAGGCGACGATCGGGTGATCGCCCGGCCCGACCAGCAGCGGCCCGGTCCCGCCGGTGGTTCGGTCGGAAAGCAGGTAGGCCGCGGGGGAGACCTTGGCGACCGCGTCCAGCGTGGCCCGGTCGGCCAGGCCGGCGGTCGGGAAGGCCAGCAGAGGCAGGTCCGCCACCGTGTCGACCTGCTTCGCGGCCTCTTCGCCCGCGGTGATCACGCTGGTCTGCCCGTCGTGGGTCAGGGCGGCGAGGTCCATCGAGGCGTACGGCAGCCGGTAGCCGTCGCGTCGCTGGTTCACCTGAGCGAACCGTTGCAGCCAGCGGCTCGCCACCTCGCCACCGGTGCCCCGGGTGGGTTCGCCTTCGGCGACCTGAACGCGATAGCCGTCGCGCATGGCCTGCAGGGAGGCGATGAGGTCGGGGTCGACCGCGAAGCTGGTGGCGTTCTGGTCGGCGTCGGTCAGCAACTGGTCCAGGGCGCCACCCTCGGCCACGTCGGCGGTGAGGTGGTCATCGGCGAAGACGGCGGACTGTGCGGGGACTCCGGCCTGGGCGGGGGAGGCCGGGGTGAGGAGGGAGGGTCGGGAGCTGAGCAGCACCAGCGAGGCCATCGTGACCGTGTTGGCGGCGGGGCCGGTGGCGACGGGCAGGAACAGCCGGGAGCGGCCGATCGTGGTGCTGAAGTCCTCCCGGACGTGCACCCCGACGAGGTAGACCCCGTCGATCGTGGGCAGCCCCAGCTGAGCGAGGGTCGCCCGGACGGTGAAGGGCACGCTCGTCGCCGGGGCCAGCTCTGGCTGGTCCGGTGTCCACGTCTGGTCGAAGCTGCTGGCGTCGGTGATCCGGCGGCCGTACGGGTCGGTGGCCTCAGAGGCGAGGGCATGGTCCAGGCCATCGGTGTCGGTGATCGGGTCGAGGCTGCGCCAGAAGAAGGCCTGCACCCGGACCAGCGGGCGGTCGGTGGTGTTGGTGATGGTGCCGGTGATCGTCACCGTGGCGGCGGTGTCCCGCGCGGTCAGCACCGACGGGGTCAGGCTGGTGATGGCAATGGACACCAGCGGCTCGGGGCCGCCTGCCGCGGCGGGACGGGCCGACAGGGGCACGACTGCGACCGCGAGCACGGCCAGCAGCCCCAGCACGACGGTGGGGAATCCACGCCCTCGCACTCCGGCCCGACTCACCGGCCCATGGTAGACGGGGTGGGTGGTCGGGGGCTGGCGACGAGGCGGGCCGGCGGCCCGGTTGCCGGTAAGGTTGGTCGGCGTGCCTGAAACCTCTGTTGCGAGCGACGCCACCGCTGGCTTGTCGGCGCCCCGGCTGCACCAGGCGATGGACCGGGCTCGGGCCGAGCTGGTCCGGATCTCACCGGTCCTGGGTCTGATCGGACCCCCGTTCACCGCTGCCGGTCACCAGCTCTACCTCGTGGGCGGTAGCGTCCGCGACGCCCTGCTGGGCCAGCTGAGCACCGATCTCGACTTCACCACCTCCGCCCGCCCGGACGAGATCGAGGCGCTGCTGCGGACCGTCGCCGACGCGGTCTGGACGATCGGCAAGGAGTTCGGCACCATCGGCGCTCGGGTCCGGGCCGCCGGGGTGGACTGGGTCGTGGAGGTGACCACCTACCGGGCCGACGTCTACCACTCCGCGAGCCGCAAGCCTGACGTCGCGTTCGGCGACACCCTGGAGGGCGACCTCCGCCGGCGTGACTTCACCGTGAACGCGATGGCCGTTCGGGTGCCGCTCGGCGCTCAGGCCCTCGTCGATCCGTACGACGGGCTTGGGGACCTGCAGCGCGGCGTGCTGGCGACCCCCGCCACCCCCGAGCAGTCGTTCTCCGACGACCCGCTGCGGATGCTGCGGGCGGCCCGCTTCAGCGCCCGGCTCGGTCTCGTCCCGACCCCCGAGGTCGTGGCAGCGATGACGGGGATGGCCGACCGGCTGAGCATCGTGTCGGCCGAGCGAATCCGCGATGAGCTGTCCAAGCTGGTGCTGACCGACCGGCCCCGGGGTGGGCTCGACCTGCTGGTGCAGACCGGGTTGGCCGACCGGGTGCTACCCGAGCTGCCGGCGCTGCGGCTGGAGCGCGACGAGCACCACCGGCACAAGGACGTCTATGTGCACAGCCTGACCGTGCTGGACCGGGCGATCGCGCTGGAGCAGGAGCGAGGACACGAACCGGACCTCGTCAACCGGCTGGCCGCCCTGCTGCACGACATCGGCAAGCCCGCGACCCGGGCGTACGAAGGAGGCAACAAGGTCACCTTCCACCACCACGACGTGGTCGGGGCCAAGCTGGCCCGCAAGCGGATGAAGGCGCTGCGCTACTCCACCGACCAGATCGAGGCCGTCAGCCACCTGATCGCCCTGCACCTGCGCTTTCACGGCTACGGCGACGAGCTGGGGAAGGGGGGACAGTGGAGCGACTCAGCCGTCCGCCGCTACGTCCGCGACGCCGGCGACCAGCTCGAGCGCTTGCACATGCTCACCCGGGCCGACTGCACCACCCGGAACCAGGCGAAGGCCCAGCGGCTCCGCACCGCCTACGACGACCTCGAGGCACGGATCCACGTGCTGGCGGAGGCGGAGGAGCTCGCGGCCCTGCGGCCCGACCTCGACGGTCGCCAGATCATGGAGATCCTCCAGGTGCCGCCGGGTCCCGTCGTGGGGCAGGCGTACGCCTTCCTGCTCGAGCAGCGGATCGAGGAGGGGCCGTTGGGTCCCGACCGGGCCCGCGAGCTGCTGCTGGCCTGGTGGGCCGACCGGGGGTGACCCTGCCGCGAGTGCGCACCTGTCACCCCATCGACGCGGACGCTGCGACGACGACTGCGCAGTCGCGGACTCAGCGAAGGGGGTCCGCAGCCGGCACCGGCGTCCGCAGCGACCCGCCCGCTTTGCTCAGGTCGAGCCTGCGGGTGAGCACGGCGAACCCCACCCCGGTCAGCAGGTAGACCGCGGCGAGCACGACCAGGATCGGCACCGACACCCCGTCCACCGGCAGGATCAGTGCGCCGAGGCCCGCGGCCAGCACCAGGGCCACGTTGAAGACCATGTCGTAGAGGACGAAGACCCGGCCCTTGAGGTCGTCGTCAACGTAGGCCTGGACGAACGTGTCCACGGTGATCTTGATGGCTTGCGCGGTGATCCCCAGCAGCAGCGCCGCGATCAGCAGGGTCGCCTTGGTGTAGATCGCCCCTGGCAGCAACTGGAAGACCGCCGAACCGATCAGGCAGGTCACCATCCAGGCCCGCGCGCCGAGGCGGGCGATCAGCGGCGGGGTGAGGGCGGCGGCGAGCACGAAGCCGGCTCCGGTCACCACGACCAGCAGGCCGAGGTCGGCGATGGCGGGCTCCACCTCGGCCACGGTGTGGAAGTAGTTCCGGTAGACCAGGATCGTGGCCACCGTGACCAGGCCGTAGACGATGCGGTGGGCACCGATGGTGAGCAAACCGAGACCCGCGGGCCGGCGCTCCTGCAGGTGCCGGACGGCGCCGACCAGCCCCGCGAGCACGTCACCGGCCTTGGCCGGCTCCACGTCGTCGGGGCCGAGGGAGTCCCGCGGGATGCGCAGAGCCAGCGAGGCGCTCAGCACGTAGCCCCCCGCGGCGACGGCGAAGAGGATCGCGTCGGCGGCTGACGCCGGCAGCTGTGGGCCCAGCACCAGCCGCAGCACGGTCCCGAGTCCCGCGCCGATCAGCACCCCGGCCGGACCGACGGTCGGCACGACGGAGTTGGCCACCAGGTACTCGTCGTCGTCGATGGTGTGCGGTAGGGCCGCCGACAGTGCGGCAAGCAGGAAGCGGTTGAGGCTCTGGGCGAGCAGCACCAGGCCGTAGAACACGATCTCGATGACCCCGCCGCGGATCCCGGTGGCCACCAGCGCCGCGAGCCCGAGGGCGATCACCGACCGACTCAGGTCGACCGCGACCATGATCTGGCGTCGGGACCAACGGTCGAGCACGATGCCCACGAACGGACCGAGGACCGAGAACGGCAGCAGGGTCACCGCCAACACGGTGGCGATCGAGACCGCGTCGGGCTGCCGCTCGGGGGAGAACAAGACGTAGGACGCCAGCGCGATCTGCAGCAGGCCGTCGCACGACTGAGTCGCCACCCGGACCGCCAGCAGCCGCCGGAAGAGCTGGTGGCGCCACAACCGACGCAGGCTCCGGGCGAACTCCATGGGCCGAGTCTGCCTGGTCGGTGGTCTGGTCGCCGATTCCTCCGGTCAGCCCCTCGGGTACTTCTCCAGGTAGGACGCCATGTCGTCGTCCTTGAGCGCCTCGGCCAGCTCTTTGAGCCGGGGTTCGTCGACCACGTCCACGCTCTGGCCCCGGATCGTCCCGAAGCCGGCGATAGGCGCCTGCAGCAGCTGGACGTCGCTGCCGGTCAGCCGCAGCGAGAGAGCGACCTTGCGCAGCTCGGCGTCGGTGAGCGAGTCGTCGACCTGCATATAGGTCGAGAGCTGGGTGACGAAGGCCTTGAACTTCGCCGGGTTGGTGATGGTGTCACCGCTCAGACCCTTCGCCAGGATGGCCTGCACGACGATCCGCTGCCGCTGGGCGCGGTCGAGGTCACCGTGGGGCAGCTGGTGCCGCTCCCGGACGTAAGCCAGCGCCTGGTCGCCCTGGATGGTGATCTTCCCGACCGGGAAATGGAAGCCCTGGCTCGTGGAGGCGTACTTGTTGGTCACGGTCACCCCCCCGAGGTCTTTGGTCAGGTTGACGAAGCCCTCGAAGTCCATCAGCGCGACGTGGTCCATCCGGGTGTCGAGCAGGCCCTCCAGCGTGCGCACAGTCAACTTCGGGCCGCCGTAGGCGAAGGCCGCGTTAATCTTGGCCTTGCCGTGGTCGGGGATGGCGACCCACATGTCGCGGGGGAACGAGACGACGTAGGCCTGCTTCCGATCGGCGTCGAGGTGCGCGACCATCAACACGTCGCTGCGGCCCGCGCCGGAGTCGCTGGTGTCGCGGGAGTCGGAGCCCATCAGGACGACGTTGATTGAGTTCGCCGCCCTTCCGGTGGTGGGCTTGGTCGGCCGCGGGGCCTCAGCGGAGCTGCTCGGGCTGTCGCTCGGCAGCAGGTCGGGTACGCGTTGCAGGTTGGCGCTGACGCTGCGCTGCAACGTGAAGGCGTAGAAGAAGCCAGCCGCCAGGCTCACCACCACGACGACGGCCAGCACGGCGATCGTCCGGCGGAGCCAACGACGAGCGCGGGGTTGCCCCGCGCCCACGTCGTCGGTGGGGGTTCCCTCGTCGTCGTCGAATCCGGGCACACCTGACATGGTCGTGTCCTTCGCTGGTTGGGGGGCCCCGAGCTGTGCGTGCCGGGCCAGCGTAGGTGACAACTAGACTCCGGTCATGTCGCGCGCCGAGGACGCTGCCCGTCGCGCCGAGCTGGCCGCGAGCTCGGACCGGGCCGAATCGGCCGCCGCCCAGAAGTTGATTGACCAGTTCCTGGTCGATGCGCGGGCCGCCGGGCTGTCGCCGGAGCCACTGCGGGCCACCCTTTTCGGTGGATCCTCCGCGGCGACCGTACGCACGGACAAAGTGGGGTGGTACCTCCGCAACAACCGCAGCGTCGCGATCGGCGAGGACGGCAGCTACTACGTCCTGGTCGTTGCCGGTGGGTTGGCGGAGCGTGTTCGCGGCGTCAAACTGACGGCTTCGCCGCCGCCGCTGATCATCGGCAAGGGTGGCAGGGACGGGGAGTCGGGCGATTTGGCCGACTACCTTCACAAGCGGCTGGCTGCCGACTAGGCCGGCCGGCTCCAGGAGGGCTGCGACCGGAGCCGGGCCGTGTCGTCAGTGCCGCCAGTCGAGGTCGAGGATCTCCCGGGTCATGGTGGTGGGCCGGCTCGCCGGGGCCTTGGCCCGGAAGGGTTCCGCGAGCGGGCCCGCGGGCTCGAGCGCGGCCAGTTGCTGCCGCAACTGGTCGTAGGCGATGCGGTTGCCCATCTGACGAGTAGCCGACATGGCTTCGTCGGTGCGGACGAGGTGCCGCAGTCGCCGCAGGTCGGCGGTCAGTCGATCGCGCTGGACGGCGGCGGCGTGGGCGGCGATCTCCAGCGGGTCGACGTCGGGGTCCTTGGCCTGCAGGTGCGGGAGAGCCCACGCGCCGAGCTGCGCCAGCCGAACGGCGATGGCGTGCCGGGGCCGGCGAGGACCGACCAACAGGAAGGGCAGCAACACCCAGACGCCGACGACGACGATCCACGTGCTCGGCTGGTCGACGTCCATGGCATGCCTCCTGGCCAGCAGCCTAATCCTGGGACCCGGTCGGCGGGAGGGGTCAGATGTCCTCGGTCGTGGTGGCCGACTTCTTCACCTTGAGGAACTTCATGTAGGCGTCCACGACCTCCGCGGGCTTGCCTTGCATCATCAGGGTTCCGTGGTCGAGCCAGATGGCCTCGTTGCACATCTCCTTGATGCTGCCGAGACCGTGGCTGACCAGGAACATGGCCCGCGCCTTGTCGCGCAGCTCGGCCATCTTCGCGTTGGCCTTCTCGCGGAAGTGGG
Organism: Propionibacteriaceae bacterium; assembly: GCA_050996715.1. Classification (GTDB taxonomy): domain Bacteria; phylum Actinomycetota; class Actinomycetes; order Propionibacteriales; family Propionibacteriaceae; genus Microlunatus. Next base: position 13,003 of record JBPCRP010000024.1, on the reverse strand, counting down.
CGTCGCCGGTCGAGAGCGCCTCGTCGATCATCAAGATGTCAGGCTCCATGTGGACGGCCACGGAGAAGGCGACCCGGGAGAACATGCCCGAGGAGTACGTGCGCATCGGCAGGTCGATGAAGTCACCCAGCTCGGTCCATTCGGCGATGTCCTCGGCGCGTTCCTCCACCTGGGCCCGGTTGAGCCCGGCCGCCAATCCGCCGAGGATGATGTTTTCCCGGCCCGACAGGTTGTTGTTGAAGCCAACACCCAGGGCCAGCAGCGTGCTCGCTCGACCCCAGACCTCGACGGTGCCGGTCGTCGGCGGCAGGATGCCGGACAGCGCGCGCATCAGCGTCGACTTGCCGGCACCGTTGGCCCCCACGATGCCCATGGCCGTACCGTTCTTGACCTCGAAGGTGACGTCCTTGAGCGCCTCGACCTCCTTGACGCCCCGCTGGCCCCGACCGAAGCGCACCAACGCCTGCTTGAGGGTGGGCTTGCGCTCGAAGGTCGTCTTGTAGGTGATGGAGACGTGCTCGACCTTGGCTGCCAGACCGGTCTCGCCGGCCCCCCTGAGTATCGACCCGGGCGTCTCGGGTCCGCGGGGCGTTGCGGGCTCACCGGCGTGGGGGGCGGATCCCCGCGGGACCTCCGGCTGCTCGGTCACGTGCTGATCAGATGACGCGGACAGCGAAATCACGCTCCCTCGAGACGAAGAAGAGAAACCCCACGACCATCGCCCCGATCGCCCACGCAGCCGAGATCAGAAAATAGGAAGCGGGCGGCAGCGTGCCGTCCTGCAGGGCCTCGGAGTAGCCGCCGAGCATCGGCACCAACGGGTTGAAGTGGGCCAGGAAGGTCAGCGTCGACCCGCGGCTGCGTAGCTCGCTCATCGTCCACAGCACCGGAGAGAGATACATCCACAACCGCAGGAAGAACGGCAAGAAGCTGCGGGTGTCACGGAAGTAGACCTGGCAGGTGGCGAACAGGGCGGCCATACCCATCCCGAAGAACGTCATGCAGACCAGGAAGTAGAGGCTCGTGAAGCTGACCAGCGACCAGCCGGCGCCGGCCAGGAGATGAAAGACGATGTAGACCGGGACGGTCGGCAGGAAGCGGAAGAAGGCGGTGCGGACCGCTGACATCGGCATCAGCAGCCGGGGGAACGCGGTGTTCAGCAGCAGCTTGCCGGCACCGACGACCGAGGTGGCGCCGGTCGTCATCGCCGTCGTGACGTAGTTGAAGGCGAAGAGCGCCCCGGTGAGGTGGGCGAAGACGCCCAGCGGGTCGTTACCGCCCCGGCGCGGGTTCAAGATGGTGATGAGAACGAAATAAACACCCGCCATCATCAGCGGGTTGATCACCAGCCACGTCTGGCCGAAGAACGTGTTGGCGTTGGCGCCCCGCATCTCCGCCCGCGACATCTCGCTGGCGAAACCGCGTCGGCGCCACAGCTCACGGAAGTAGGTGATGAGGTTGGGCAGTCCGGCCCGGTGCGGACCGTACAGGTGATAGACCGAGGAGAACTCTCGCTCCGTGCTGGGCACCACCTCGGTGTCACCGGCGGTCATGGCTCCCTACTTCCTGTTCGGGCGCGGGCGTCCTGCGTTGCTGCTCGGGTGCTGATCCGGTGGATCGAAGTGCGCCACAGTCTGCCACGCCCGAGGGGTCCTCAGGCGTACCTGTGGTCACCGGCCGGCGGGGTGCCGGTCGGGGTGCCGGTGGGTGCGCCCGGCCGCGGTGACCCGGAACGGGTCGCCCCGGGACCGCGGTGTCGACGACCGGGACGGGTGAGGACCAGCAGCACCCCGAGCCCGATCGTGCTGGCGAGGAAGCCGATCGTGATCAGAGGAAGGGCGATCTTGCCCTCGCCGGCGATCCGGGCGGTATGAGCGGGGTCGCCCGTGTCGTAGAGGACCATCACCGTGTCCCCTACCTTGACCTTGGGGTGGCGGGTGCCGCGGGCCGGCGTGTAGGTGTAGGTCTGCCCGTCGACCACGTACTGGACGGTCGGGGCCATCGGCTCCCGGCGGCGCGATCCGGCCGGAACCCGGGAACCGCCTGGAAGTGGGGTGGCCACCATGGCCACGACCGTGCCCGGCACCTCGTGGGCGTTCGCGCTGAACTCGGTGTTCTCGATCGACATGTTGCCGAAGAGCACGGCCATCGCGAGGAAGTAGAGCGCGCACATGACCCCCAGAACCCGCGGGAAGCGCAGCCATCTCACGCCGCCGAGCCTAGACGGTCACCTCTGCTTCTCCGATGGTCGGACCTGAGACCTCGTCGGGCCTGTCCCGCGCAGGTGGTGGCGCTACATCGTCGGTCGAAGCTCGGCGCCCGCCGCGACCAGTATCAGGGCATCCGGAACGACCTCGGCTCGGAAATCGTGGCACCTGCCGGCCACGTCGCCGTCGATCTGGTAGGTGTCACCGTCAGGGACCTGGATGCGGACCTGACGACCCGAGACCCGGTCCAGGGACTTGTCCGGACGGCGACGCCGCAGCAATACCCGGACCACCACCCGAACGAAATCCCGCTTGCGGTGCGGAGAGACCACCAGCACGTTCAGCGTGTCGTCGGTGGGGTCGGCCTCGGGCATCAGGTCCAGCCCGCCGATCAGCTGCCCGACGTTGCCGATCACGCACAGGATCGCGTACCGGGTGAACGCCCGTTCCTCGTCGACCTGGACCTCGAGTCGGACCGGGAGCTGGCCCACCTGTTGGGCAGCGGCGATAATGTAGGCCCCTGGCCCGACCGTCGACTTCAGCCGGGGATCGGTGTGGTCCATGATCATCGCGTCGAAGCCCATCCCGGTCATCACCGCCGACCACTGCGGGTCGCCACCGTCGGCCACGACCTTGATCAGGCTGATCGTCGTCTTCGCGTCGCTCAGCGCGGTCTCGATGGCCGGCGTCTCCTGGAGCGGGATGCCCAGGTTGCGGGCGAGCAGGTTGCCCGTTCCGGAGGGGATCAGGGCCAGCGGCACCCCTGACTGGGCCAGCTCACCGGCCACCACGCGTACGGTGCCGTCCCCGCCGGCGGCGATCACCCGGTCCACGCCCGCGGTCAGGGCCTCCTTGGTCATGGCGTGACCGGTGTCGTCCGCCGAGGTCTCGAGCCAGAGCGGGTCGTCCCAACCACGAGACGCCATCGCCTCGGTCAGCGCCGGGCGCAGGGTATCGGTGATCTTGATCGGGTTAGCGATGACGGCAGCACGAGGCACTGCGGCAGCCTAGTGGGGCGCGAAAACCCCGACACCAGCCTTTAGGGTGGCTGCCATGACACCGCGACGACGCGTAGCCATCCTCGGGGCCGGCATGATCGGCGCCGTCCACCGACGGGCGGCTCTGCTCGCGGGAGCCGAGATCGTGGGGGTGATGGCCTCGAGCCCGGAGCGTTCGCGGCAGGTCGCGGCGGAGTGGGGCGTGGAGCAGGCGTACGGCTCGATCGACGACGTGGTCGCCTCCGACGTCGAGGTGGTGCACATCTGCACGCCGAACGCCTCGCACGTGCCCTACGCGATCGCCTTGATGGAGGCCGGCAAGCACGTCCTGTGCGAGAAGCCGCTGGGCATCGGCTTGGAGGATGCCAGGGAGGCGGCGGCGGTCGCCGAGCGCACAGGCGTGGTCAACACCATCCCCTTCGCCTATCGCTTCCACCCGATGGTGCGCGAGCTGCGTGCCCGGGTGCAGAGCGGCGACTTCGGAGCGGTGAACCTTATCCACGGCAGTTACCTGCAGGACTGGATGCTGAGCCCCGCCTCGACGTCGTGGCGGGTCGACCCGACCGAGGGCGGCCCGTCGCGGGCCTTCGGCGACATCGGTTCGCACTGGTGCGATCTGGCCGAGTTCGTCACCGGGGAACGGATCGCCACGGTGGCCGCGACGACCTCGATCAGCATCCCGCAGCGCCCGGCCGACACCTCGGCGAGCTTCTCGGCGGCGGCGAGCACCGCGGACCTCGGCCCGTTGGTCGACGTGGAGACCGAGGACAGCGCACTGGTCCTCTTCCGCACCGCGGCCGACGTGGCCGGGTCGACGGTGATCAGCCAGCTCAGCGCCGGGCGCAAGAACCGGCTGTGGATCGAGGTCGACGGCATGCACCAGAGCGGTGTCTTCGATCAGGAGACTTCCGAGCAGCTGTGGATCGGCGCCGACGAGGGCGCCTCGCTGCTGGTCCGCGACCCCAACCACGGCTCGGCGGAGCAACGCCGGTTGGCCACCTTGCCCGCCGGTCACGCCCAGGGGTACGCCCAGTGCTTCGAGGCCTACGTGGCCGACAGCTACGCCGCGGTGGACGCCCGCGTCTCGTCCAGTGCGGGCGGCGGTGTGGGCGGCGGTGCGGGCGGCGGTGTGGGCGGCGGTGGCGTGCCCGACGGGCTGCCGACGTTCGCCGACGGGGCTCGCGCGGCGGCGATCTGCGACGCCGTGCTCCGGGCCGCGGCCAACCGGACTTGGGAGTCGGTTCCAGCCTGAGTTCTCGGGGGTCGCCCTCGCAGTGCCCTCCACCACCGCTGGTGCCGATCAGCGGTGATGAACCGCACAGGTCGTGGACCCGATCGTCCCTCGGGTCCTTGCTGGTGCAGTATCCCCGGTCAGCCGAAGACGCCGCGGGCGATCTCCAGCTCGGTCGCGAGCCCGCCCCACTCGTCCGCGCTCGCGTCGTCGCCGTTGTAGTCGTAGACGAAGGCCAGCGGACCGTCGTAGCCCGCGTCCTGCAGCACCCGCAGCGACCGGTCGAAGTCCTGGCTGTCGGGGCCGGTGGCGTCGAAGTGGCACTTCGCGTGGCAGGTCTCGGCGAGGGAAGCGACCGCGGCGAGCTCGGCGTACTTCCCCGGTCCGGTCCAGTTGCCCAGGTCGATCAGCAGCCCCACCTGGCCGGCGGTCGGAGCGAGCACCGCCTGCACCTCGGTCGCCGACGGCATCAGATCGAGCCAGTTCTCGGTCACCACCCGGAGGTCGGGGTGCTGCGCGGCGAGGCGGACCAGTCGCTCGCTGCTCGCGGTGAGGCGTGCCGACGTGGGGGTCTGTCGGCCGGCGATCACGCGGGCCCGGACCGCACCGAGGGCGGTCGCGGTCTCGAGCCACCCGCCGATCCATGCCTCGTGCGCGTCGGCCTCGCTGGGGTGGGTGAGGTCACCGTCGTCAACGAGGACCGCGTCGAGGCCGATCTGCGCGTCGCCCAACGCCGACCGCAGTTCGTCGAGGTAGCTCGGGTCGCGCGACGGCAGGTCGAAGTGACAGATCTGCAGCGCCGTGAAGCCGCGCCGACGCAGTTCCTCTGGCACCTCGAGCAGCGGCAGGGAGGGCAAGGTCCGGCGCAGGGACCAGGTCGAGACCGCGTACGTCGTCACGGATCGACCGTAGTTCCCGCGCCGGCCCGGGGCCAACCGGCCGAGGGGCGATCTCAGGCCGCGTGGCGCGGTCGACGGCCCCCGTCCAACGCGTGCTCTGGCTCGTGATGGCCGGCTGTGGCCGGCCCGGGCCCGGGCTCGGCATCGCGCCGTCGGCGCAGGAGGTCCACGACGGCCACCAGCAGCGAGATCCCCACGAAGATGGCGGTGGTGCGCAGGGCCGTCGACAGCGCCCCGGCGTAGTCACCTTGGGTTCGGGCCAGCGCGGCGAAGAACTGGGCCAGCACCACCGCGACGCCGATCGCCGACCCCACCCGCTGGGCCGTCTGGAGCATCCCGCCGCCCGAACCGGCCTGCCGCGGGTTCACCTCGCTGAGCGTCAGGGTGACGTTGGGGCTGATCACCATGCCGCCCCCGAAGCCGGCGACGAAGAGCGCCGGCGCCAGCTTGAGCCCGACGGACGAGTCGAGGTGGGGCACCATCAAATCGATGCTGACCAGCCCGGCGATGACCAGCAGCAACCCCGTCACGGCGAGGAGGCGGCCGAAGCGATCGACCAGTCGACCCGCGAGGTAGGCCGAGGACGCGGAGCCGACGGCGAAGGGGGTCGACGTCGCGCCCGCCTGCAGCGCGCTGTAACCGAGGCCGGTCTGCAGGTAGAGCGTGACCACCAGGAAGACCGAGGTGAACCCCGCGAAGTAGAAGGTGCCCAGGGCCAGCCCCAGCACGAACGAGCGCACCTTCAGCAGGGACAACTCGATCAGCGTCGCCTTGCCCCGGGCCCGCCAGTGTCGCTCCCACAGGTAGAAGGCACCGAGCAGGACCAGAGCCGGGACGACGAGCCACCAGGGACGGGCAGAGAGGGGCTCGCCCTGACCGCCCTGGACCAACGGCCACAGGATCATCAGGATCGCGGCGCCGAAGAGCAGCACCCCGACGGGGTCCAGCGACTGCTGGTCCTTGGTGGGGCGTGGCCGGTTCGAGCCGACGGTATTGGCGGGGAGCAGCTTGCGAGCCAAGACGATGACCGCGATTCCGATCGGCACGTTCACGTAGAAGACCAACCGCCAGCCGAAGTCCGCGCCACCGACCTTGACCAGCAGGCCGCCGAGCAGGGGGCCGACCGCGGTGGAGATCCCGATCACCGAGCCGAAGATGCCGAACGCCCGACCGCGCTCGGGTCCGCGGAAGAGCGTCTGGATGAAGCCGGACACCTGTGGCGAGATGAGTCCGCCGCCGAGCCCCTGCACGATCCGGGCGACCGACAGGAACGCCGGGTCCTGAGCCGCGCCGGCGGCGGCGCTGGCCAGGGTGAACACCGCTACGCCGATCATGAACACGGTTCGTCGACTGCGGGCGTCGCCCAGCCGACCCGCGGGGACCAGCAGCAGACCGAAGGCCAACGAGTAGCCGGCGACGATCCACTGCACGTCGCTCTCGTCGGCTGCGAGCCCCACGCGCAGGGTGGGCAGGGCGACGTTCACGATGCTCACGTCGAGCAGGGTCATCGCCCCGGCGGCCAGGCAGATCGCGAGGGCGCGCCAGCGGGCGGGATCGGGGGTGTAGTCGTCGGCGGCCGACGGGCCGGGGGCGGTGCCGCCGGTAGGTCGTCGGGTCGTCGGCTCAGCCACCTTGGCTGTTCACCTGGTCGGACTCGATCGTCAGGATCACGCGCACCTGGTCGCGGCCACCCCACCAGGGGTACGGCCGCCCGGTGTAGCGCTGAGCGAGCTTCTCGATGTGCTCCACTCCGCCCACGGAGGTGACGTCGGTGACCCGGCCGCGGACCTCGAAGTAGCGGCTGGGGTGACCCGGGTCGGAGATCGTCACCGCAACCCGGGGACGACGTTGCACGTTCTTGACCTTCTGGTGGGTGAGCACGCTGTTGATCATCACGTTCGTCCCGTCGGTGTCCACCCAGGTCTGAGTGAGTTGTGGCGACCCGTCGGGCATGGTCGTGGCGAGGTAGCACGTGCTCGGTCGGCCGAGCAGGTCGAGTAGTTCAGCGGGCAGCGTCATGGGGTGGACCTCCAAGTCTTGTTCGGGCGGTGGGGCCCGATCGGATGCGGCGTCCCATGCTGCGTCGACGCTAGTCCCCTGTCCCGTGGGGCGTCGCACACCGTTTCGGTGGCTCCCGATACCGACCCACCTGCCGCGGCCGGCGAGGTACGGCAGCCTGCTCGATCCAGGAGCGCGGCGACGCCTCGGGCCCGAGGTCGGCGGCCCGGGGCTGACCGCCGACCCCGCCCGGTCGGCCCGACGCTCGAGGTGGTCTGCGCGGGCGGCGCGGACGTCTCGCTGGCTGGGTCCCCTCAGCCCCGGTACGAGGTAACTGTCTCGAGGGTCCTGCCAGGCCGGTGTCCACGCCACGTTGTCGCGATTTCGTCGTCCGCGTCACGAGGTGGCGTCGTCGGCGGTTGTTCTGAGCGCTGGCGACGATTTCGCGACATTGAGGGCAGGGAGAGGTGGCACCAGACCGATCCTCAGCTCGCGGTCAACGCCGGCCTGCACCGGGTGGTGATGCCGACTCCGCCGGGCCGGACTCGGCTCGCTGATCAACAGCCGTGCGGTCCGCCCCGGACCCGACGGCAACCGGGCCAACCCGGGCGCGCCGGCCACAACGGCATCCGGGTCAACGCGGGCGCGCCGGCCCACGATCGGTACCCGGGTCTGAGACGCCCAGGGCCGGCGACCGGTTGACCCATCCGTACCCGCTAGTCGGGGTCGCCGAGCCCGTCGACGGCGGTCTGATGACGGGTCGACTTCTCGACGTCACCTCTAAGGCACCCGGGCCAGTAGCGCCTCCCGACCGAGCCGGGCGGCCGACCCGCGGGCACCGACCAGCGGGGCGTCTGTGCCGAGGGCGGCCAGTCGTACCTCGGTGGTCACGTCGGCCTCCCCGTCGACCCGCTCGGCGATCCGAGCGGCGGCGTCGCCGACCGTGCTCCACGGTCCGCCGATCAGCACCGCGGCAGGGTTGAGCAGGGCCGTGAGGCTACCGATGACGCCCGCGACTGCGGTCAGCACACCGTCAGCGATCTGGAGGTCCGGGGGCGACGTCGAGGTCAGCACGACACCCAGCCGGTCGAGGTCGATGGCGGACGAGCCCGGGAGTAGCAGGTCCCAGGCGCGAAAGCACTCGACGAGCTTGAGCGAGCGGCCGCCCGGACCGGTCGTGCGGACGTGGGAGATCTCTCCGGACAGCCCGCGGGCCCCGTGCAGCACGGCGCCGCCCTGCACGAGGCCGGCGCCCAGTCCAGGACCCAGGTAGCAGTAGGCGAAGTGCTCGAGGTGGGTCGCGGCCCCGTGGCGGTGCTCGGCCAGGGCGGCCCAGTTGACGTCGTTGTCGATCCTCAGCGTGTGGCCCAGCCGGCCGCCGAGCAAGGCCCGCGGGTCGAGCTCGCCGAGCACGAAGGGGGAGTCCGGCAGAGCGACGAGGCGACCGGTGTCCTGGTCGACGGGGCCGGCGAGGCTGACCGTGGCGGCGAGCACCGGAGTACCGATGGGCAGGGCGGCGTCGATCGCCGCGACCAGGATCGGGCCCAGCTGCGCCTCGGTGATCGGGGTCGGTACCGGACGACTCTGCCTGGCTACCGGCGTTCGGCTGAGCGCGTCGACCTCCACGACGACGCCGTCGGGTCCCGCACTCGCCGTCAGCACCACCCCGAGGCCAGGATCGATCCGGTAGTAGGTGCCCGCCCGGCCGCGGCTGCCGACCTGGGCGCCGGCCTCCACCAGCAAACCGGCGCCGGTCAGCCTGCGCACGCTCTCGGAGATGGTGGGCTTGGAGATGCCGGTGCGCGCGGCCAACTCGGCCCGGGTCAGCTGGCGGTTGGCCAGCAGTGCATCGAGCACGTGCTGGTCGGTGAGCCGGCGGACGAGGTCGAGCGAGGGCAGATCGGCCACGGCCCTACTTTCCGACGGCATTCGTAAGGAACCCTTGCAAAGTAGCAGGCGACGTGTACTGTGATGCTCAAGTCAAGTAAGGACTGCTAATTAAGGAGTGGACGATGACCGTCACCCGAACCCGAGCCGGGGCCTACGAGCTACCGCACTGGGAGACTCAGCCTGCCGACCTGCCGGGGGCGATCCGTGACATCAAGCAAGCCCTCCGCGCCAAGATCGCCGCATCGGGTCGGACCGTGGCCGAAGTCGTCGCCGAGGTCGAGGAGTTCGTGGCCGCCGAGGTCGCCGACATCGAGGCGACGAAGGCCCGTGGCGAGGAGGTCTGGCCCGTCATCGACTACGCGGACATCGCCGCCGGCACCGTGACCACCGATCAGCTGGCCCTGCTCCACCGGCGCGGCTGCGTGGTGGTCCGTGGCCACTTCGACCGCGATCAGGCCGAGGCTTGGGACGCGTCGGCGGTGGACTACGTCGATCGCAACCACTTCTTCGAGACCTACACCGGGCCGGCCGACGACTTCTTCGGCGACCTGGAGATGAGCAAGCCGGAGATCTACCCGATCTACTGGAGCCAGGCCCAGATGGAGGCCCGCCAGTCGCCGCGAATGGCCGCGGTGCAGGCCTTCCTCAACGCGCGGTGGACCAGCACCAGCGAGGGCAAGCAGTGGTTCGACCCGGACCGTGACAGCCTTTACCCCGACCGGATGCGTCGTCGCCCGCCGGGCGCTGACTCCTCGGGCTTGGGCACCCATCTCGACCCCGGCACGCTCGATCTATGGATGACCGAGGGCTACCAGCAGCACTTCCGGCACCTGTTCGCGGGCGACTTCGCCAGCTACGACCCGTGGGACGCGGCCTACCGCACCGAGGCCGCACAGTACCCCGGGTCGACCATGTGCAGCGCCTTCCGCACCTTCCAGGGCTGGACTGCGCTGTCGGACATGGCCAACACCGAAGGCGTGCTGCGCACCGTGCCGATCCCCAAGGCGATGGCCTACCTGATGCTCCGACCGCTGCTCGACGATGTGGCCGTCGACGACATGTGCGGGGTGAAGCCCAACAAGACGTTCCCCGCCAACGAGAGGTTTCACGCGATCCTGATGCCGGCGCTCAGCTCGATCCCCAGCGTCGGCCCGGGCGACTCGGTCTGGTGGCACTGCGACCTGATCCACGCTGTCGCGCCGGTCACCGACCAGCAGGGCTGGGGCAACGTGATGTACATCCCGGCGGCCCCGTGGTGTGCCAAGAACGAGGCGTACGCCGCCTCCGTGCTCGAGGCGTTCCGCGCCGGGAACAGCCCGGCGGACTTCCCCGCAGAGAACTACGAGGCGGGCTGGCAGGGCCGGTTCACCGAGGCCGACCTGAACGCCATCGGCCGGGCGGGCCTGGGGCTACCGGCCTGATCGGGGCGGCGGCGAGGCTGGGGCCACCCCGGCCCAGCCGCCTCCTCGCGTGCTCGCCCGGAACGTGATCGCCGAAGCGCCGGACAACACCACCGGAGGTTCGGACAACACCTCCGGAGGTTGGGACAACACCAGCGCCAACACTCGTTCAGCAGGCTCGTTCTCGTCGCCCTGGAGGGCGGCCTCAGCAGCGAGCAGACGGGTCGAGGCAGACATGGACCACAGCACCAGGGTGACTGATCGAGGGGTCGTCGCCGACCTCAACGCCGACTGGGAGCGGGTGGTGGACCTCACGCACGACCGGTTGCCGAGCTGGGCCGCACATCCGGGGCTTGCTCACTGCCGAGACCTCGACGACGTGCTCGCGGCGATCCGCAGCGCACCCGATGCCCTCCTGCTGGCCCTGCTCGAGGCCACCCGGGCAGGTGATGACCTCGCTCCGCGGGTGGTGCTGCAGGCGATGCTGCCCAAAATGGTGCTGATGGCCCTGCGAGACCGTTCGGCCGGCGTCACCGACTACGTGGCGCGGCTGTGGTGCGTCATCGTGGCCTATCCCGTCGACCGACGACCGACGAGGGTGGCGGCCAACCTCGCTCTCGACACCCTCAAGCAGGTGACCGGTGAGCGCCACCGCGAACCCGCCCACATCTCCTACGAGTGGCTCGCCGACGGCGCTCAGGTCGACCCGACGCCGGCGTCGCGCTCGGAGGCAGAGCACCTGCTCGCCTCGGCTGACGACCTGCGGCTGCTCGACCCCGACACGGGTGCCATCCTCCGTGCGGTCTACCTCGACGGTCTGTCGAGCCGAGAAGCGGCCGCGCGTCACGGTGGGTCGGCGGAGATGGTCAGGTACCGCTGCAGTCGTGCGGTCCGCCGACTGGCCGGGCACGCCGCCGAGTTGGCCGCTGCCTGATGTCGCCAGGTATCTCGATCAGCGAGGCACCTGGGAACCATCTTTCCCACGTGTCACAAGCGCGACCACCAACCGAGACGGCATTCGGCAAGCCCCTCCAGGCCGGATCGCAAAGTTAGTTTGACCCCTCGGCCGGAGGGGTCAGGTCAGTCGACGGGGGAGGGCACACCGATGCTGAAGCAAGGAACGGACACGGCGCGCCCAGCGCCGACGCCGCCGGGAGCCTCAGGCGTGCCGCGACCCCCGTCCGCGGTGATCGCTCCGCTGCCGGCTGCTGCCATCCAGCGCCACCGACGAAGTCCTCGGTGGATTGCGCTCGGTGTGGTCGCCATCTGCCTGGGCGCCCTGGCCTCCTACTTCCTCTACTCCCAGGCGGCGGAAAGCCACAGCGTCGTCGCCGTCCGCGACGCGGTGCCGCGGGGCACGGTGATCCAGGCGAGCGATCTCACTGTGGTGACCGTCGGCAGCACACCCGGCATCCGGACGGTCGACGCAGACCAGCTTCCCGGGTTGGTCGGCCGACGGACGGCGCTCGACCTTGTCCCGGGCACGCTGCTGCCGCCGGACTCGGTGGCCGTCGAGCCCCAGCCTTCGCCCCAGCGGGCCATCGTGGGCATCCGGCTCGGCGACGGCCGCGCACCTCGCGGGCACCTCGAGTCGGGTAGCCCAGTCCGGCTGGTCGCAGTGGCGCCCGCCAACGCCGACGCCGGATTCCGGGACGGATTCTCCGACCTGTCGGTGACGGGCCGGGTCGTTGAGGTCACGACCCTGAACGACGGTCAGTCCGTGCTGCTCGACGTCGATGTGCCGTCGACGCAGGCAGCGAGCGTGGCCAGGTTGGCCGCCCAGGACCGGATCGTGGCGATCCGCGACTCGGAGGGCTGAGCAATGGGTGTCGTCGTCCTCACCTCCGCGGCCGGGGCACCCGGGGTGACCACGCTCGCCGTCGGGCTGGCCCTCAGCTGGCCGCGTTCGGTGCTGCTCGTGGATGCCGATCCCGGAGCCGGTCATGCTGTTCTTGCCGGCTTCCTCCGTGGTCGCTCGGCGGCCGGGAGGGGACTGGTCCGGGTGGCGGAGGCGCACCGTGAGCGGCGGCCCCTGCGCGAAGCGGTCCTCGACCAGACGATCGAGCTGGCGCAGGACCCCTCGGTCCGGCGGCTGTTCCTGCCTGGCTTCACCCGGATCGCCAACGGGTCGCTCTTCGGACCCGTCTGGCCGGACCTGGCCACGACGTTCACCCGGCTCAATGAGGTGGACATCGACGTGATCGTCGACGCCGGCCGCCTCGACACCCGAGGGGTGCCGTTCCCGCTCGTCGAGTGCGGCAGTCAGATCGCGTTGGTGACCCGGTCCAGCCTGCGGGCGGTCGCGGGCACCCTCGCCGCTGCCTCGCTGCTCGCCCAGAAAACGCATGTCGCCGCCCTGGCATCCCCCTCAGCTCTTCTG
>JBPCRP010000160.1:0-36723 GCA_050996715.1 Propionibacteriaceae bacterium | reverse complement strand
GTTCGAACCCCCTCCTCCCGACCCTCCCCCCCTCCCGCCCACCCTTTGGCGGCGCGCGTTGCGACCCACGTTGCGCGCCCTGCACGAGGCGGCGGACGACCCCCGGGTGGCCGGGTTGGTGGCCCGGGTCGGCGGGGCCCTGTCCTGGTCGACGATGCAGGAGCTCCGGCTCGGCGTCCATGCGTTCGCCGCCAGCGGCAAGCCCACCGTGGCCTGGGCCGAGAGCTTCGACGGGTCGATGACGGCGTACGTGCTCGCCACCGCGTTCGGCGAGATCTGGCTGCAGCCCGGTGGCGGTCTTGGTCCGCTCGGGATGGGCGTCGAGACCACGTTCCTGGGCGGCGTCCTCACCAAGATCGGCGTCGAGCCCCAGCTGGAGCAGCGCAAGGAGTACAAGAACGCCGTCGACCGACTCACCCGCACTGAGTTCACCGCACCGCACCGGGAGTCGCTGGACGCCCTGGTCGGCTCGATCTTCGACGATGCCGTCACCGCGGTGGCGCAGGACCGCGCTCTGGACGCGGACCGGGTCCGTGAGCTCGTCGACGTCGGCTTCCTCACCGCGGCCGAGGCCCTCCGGGCCCGGCTGGTGGACCGGCTCGGCTACCGCGACGAGGTGTACGCCGCCCTCAGGTCCGGCGTGACGGAGACGACCGGGACCGCGCCCGACCTGCTGTTCGCGGATCGATGGTCACCGCGGGCCAAGCCAGTGCCCACCCTGCTGAAGCACGTGCCCGGCCGGCACCCCGGCGAGGTCGCGCTGGTCGAGGTCCGCGGCGCGATCGCGTCCGGCCGGAGCCGACGCGGTGCGAACGGCCGTCAGGTGGGCAGCGACTCGGTGGCCGCGGAGCTGCGGGCCGCCACCACCGACGAGAACGTCCGCGCCGTCGTCCTGCACGTCGACTCCCCCGGCGGGTCTGCGGTCGCCTCCGACACCATCTGGCGCGAGGTCACCCGGGTCCGCGACGCCGGCAAGCCGGTCGTGGTCGCGATGGGGGGCGCGGCGGCCTCGGGTGGGTATTACCTCGCCTGCCCCGCCGACGTGATTGTGGCGCTGCCCGCGACCCTGACGGGCTCGATCGGGGTGTTCGGAGGCAAGTTCGTGCTCACCAACCTGCTCGGCCGGATCGGGGTGTCCACCGGCAGCGTGCAGCGGGGCGAGCGGGCCCTGATGTACTCCGCCCGCCGCGGTTTCAGCGACGGCGAACGCGATCGGCTCGCCGCCGGTATCGACGCGATCTACGACGACTTCGTGGCTAAGGTCGCCCAGGGCCGCGGTCGGACGGTCGCCGAGGTCGAGGAGGTCGCCCGCGGCCGGGTCTGGTCGGGAGCCGACGCGCTGGAGGTCGGGCTGGTCGACGAGCTCGGCGGCTTGCGCGACGCCGTCCGGCTGGCGCGGGAGCGGGCCGACCTCCCCCCGGACGCGCCCGTCCGCCGGGCCCTGCAGGTCTCGCCGCTGTCACGACTGACCCCGGCCCGCAACAGCGAGGACCCGCGGGCCCAGCTGCAGGCCGTGCGGTCGGCGCTCCCCGACCTGCAGCTGATGACCCGGGCCGTCAGCGAACTCGGGGTCCTGCTCGGTGGGGCCGCCGACGACGCGCTGCGGATGCCGGCGATCACCCTGCACTGACGGTGCGGATCGACCGGCGCGGAGGGTGTGCCGGTGAGCCACCCGTTCGCGCGACCGCAGTTCTCCGGTTCGGGCGCGCCACGTCCAGTCCGGTGCCTAGCTCCTCGGCGCGAGGTAGGTCTGCAGGAACGAGCGGAGCATCGCCATGCCGCCGTCGGTCATCACGCCCTCGGGGTGGAACTGCACCGACTCGATCGGCAGGCTGGTGTGCCGCAGACCCATGATGTAGCCGTCGTCGCGGGACCGGGCACTGACCTCCAGGTCGACGGGCAGCGTGTCATCGGTCACGATCAGCGAGTGGTACCGGACCACCCGCTGCTCGGCCGGCGCGGCCGCAAAGACCCCCCTGCCGTCGTGGTCGACCAGGCTCGTCTTGCCGTGCATGATGTGGCCGGCCGGGGCAACTGTCGCACCGTAGGCAGCGCCGATGGCTTGGTGACCGAGACACACGCCGAGGATCGGTACCTTTCCAGCGAACTCGTGCACCAGCTCGACGTGCCCCGACTCCAGCGGGTGGCCCGGACCCGGGCCGAGCACGAGCAGGTCGGGCTCGAGGTCGACGATCCGCTGGGCGTTGTCGGGGGCGGAGCGCAGCACGGTCGGATCGGCGCCCAGTCCACTGAGGTACTGCATGATGATGTAGACGAAGCTGTCGTACGCGTCGATCAGCACGGCCTTCATGTCCACTCGTCCTTCACGTCAACCTTCACGTCAACTCAGTCCCCGTCACGGCCCAGTAGGTGGCGCCCAGCTTGGTCAGTGTCTCGCGCCACTCCTTTGCCGGTTCGGAGTCGGCGACCATGCCCGCCGACGCCCGCAAGGTGTAGGTGTCGCCGCTGCGTACCGCAGCCCGGATGGCCAGCCCGAGCATCGTCGGCCCGCCGAAGGCGATCAGCCCGAACGCGCCGGCGTACAGCCCGCGGCGGCTGGACTCGATCGACTCGATGATCTCCATCGCCCGCACCTTGGGGGCACCGGTCATCGTGCCGGCGGGGAACGACGCCTTGATCACGTCGTAGACGTCGTAGTCGGAGCGGACCCGGGAGTCGACGTCGGAGACGATGTGGAAGACGTGGGAGTAGGCCTCGATGTGCATGAACTCGGCCACCTCGACGCTCATCGACTCCGAGATCCGGCCGAGGTCGTTGCGGCAGAGGTCGACCAGCATCACGTGCTCGGCCTGCTCTTTGGGGTCAGCCAGCAGGGTCGCCTTGGCGATCTCGTCCCGCTCGGGGTCGCCGGTGCGGCGGATGGTGCCGGCGATCGGTCGCATGGTGGCGACCCACTCACCGGGTGCGCCCTCCAGCCGCAGAAACAGCTCGGGGCTGGCGCCGACCACGGTCCGGCCGGCGATCGGCAGCAGGCTCATGTAGGGCGACGGGTTGCGCCGGCGCAGCCGCCGGTAGACCGCCAGCTCCGAGGCATCGGTGCGGACGGAGATCTCGTGCCCGATCTGCACCTGGTAGATGTCGCCGACCCGGATGTGCTCCAGGCACCGGTCGGCCCAGCCAAGGTAGGTCTGCTCGGTGGTGTCGTCGCTGACGTCGCGGGGGGTGGGGACGTCCTCGCCCTGGTCACCCGAGGGACCTTGCTGCACCGCGGCGGTCAGGGCGTCGACGTTCAGGGCCGGCCAGACCGGCGACTCGGCCACGGTCAGCCGGGCGGACCCGGAACCGAGGTCGACGCTGACCAACGCGTGCACCAGGCTGAAGACGGCGTCAGGGGTGGGCTGGGGATGGTCGGCGATGATCCGCGGCAGCCGTTCGACGTAGCGGACGGCGTCGTAGCCGTAGAAGACGAGCAACCCGAAGCCGAAGGTGCGGGGGTCGCGGTCGAACGCGTACTGGCGATCGAGCACCCGCGCCAGGTCGAACATCCCGTCGTCGGTGACCAGGGTCAACCCCCCCTCGGCCGTCGGCGACGCGACGCCGGCCGCGAGCAGGGCGGCGGTGGTGCGCCGGATCAGCTCGGGCTCCCCCGTCAGCGTGACCGCTGAGCGGTAGACCGAGACTTCGAGCAGACCCGTGACCCCGACCACCGACGTACGGAGGTCGGCGGCCGGCCCGGCGAGGGACTCGAGCAGGAACACCCGGTCCTCGCCCAGCAGGGTGCGGAGGCCGCAGAGGGCGTCGATCGCGTCGGCGACCGTGACGTCTCGAGTGGTCAGCTGCACCGGCACGGTCTCGACGGACGCGGGTCGGGTCGCGGTCATGGCGATGAGGTCTCTCGGTGGTGGGCAGGTAGTGAGCAGGTGAGGAGGTGGTCGGGCAGGTGGTCGGGCAGGTGGTCGGGAGGTGGTCGGGCAGGTGGTCGGGAGGTGGTCGGGCAGGTGGTCGGGCAGGTGGTGGGCAGGTCATGGTCTGACCGTGGGCAGGTCGTGGGCTGACCGTGGGCGGTCGCGGGCTGGGTGGCTGTGGCGACCGGTGGGTGGAACGTGCGGTCGGCAGCGCTGGAGTCTACGCGCCGCGCCTCCCCGGCTGGGCCGGCCCACCGCCCGATCCGCCGACCAGCCAGGTCCTGCCGGCTCTGGTCGGCGGGTCGGCCAGAAGATGACTGGTCGGGCGGATGGCGGCTCATGGGCCGGCCCACCGCCCAGGGGACAGCGCCCACGAGTTGACGGTCCGGGTGGCAGCAGGGGGGCGACCGCCCGGACCGTCGCCCGCGGCTGAGCGATCAGTCCGCGATGTCCTTGGCGCTGAAGCTGGCCCAGGCGGCGAGCAGGAAGACCACCAGATACGCCACCTGGACGATGACCCCGCGGACCACGTCGCGCCACAGGATCGGATCGCGGAAGAGGTCCACGAACGCGAGCCAGTAGCGGGTCGGGAGGAAGGGGTGCAGGACGCCGGCGGCGTCGAGGCCGAGCAGCACGGTCGAGGTGATCAGAAACCCGATGGTCCCCAGCGCCGCTCCGATCGAGGACGACGTCAGCGTGGAGAAGAACAGCGCGATCGCCGCGACGCCGAGCATGCAGATCACCACGTAGCCCAAGGCCAGCGCCGTCCGGCCGGCGATCTGCTGGGTGGTCAAGGTGGAGCCGCTGAGGCTGACGGTGCCGGCCGCGGGAGCCTTGCCGAGCAGCAACTGCCCTTCGACGTAGGACACTGCCGCGACCACGAGCACGGCGAGCAGCACGAACGCCACCACGGTCACCAGCTTGGCCACCAGCAGGTGGGTCCGGCCGACCGGACGGGCCAGCAGGTAGCGCAGGGTGCCGGTCTGGGCCTCGCCGGCGATGGCGTCGCCGCCGAGCACGGCCACCGCGATGGGCAGGAACAGCGGCAGCACGACCCCCAGCGCGGCCAGCGGGAACAGCGTGCCGTCACTCAGCACCGCGGACAGGAACGGCGGTCCCGTTCCCGGCCGGGGGGCCAGGTCGGTCACGGCAAGCAGGATCGCCACCAGGGTCGGCAGAGCCACCAGCATGCCGATGATCACCCACGTCCGCGGCCGCCGCAGCATCTTGACCAGCTCGACGGTGATCATGCGCCGCTCGGCTCGAGGTTGATCATCGGCCGCCCTGTTCGAGACCGCTCATGCGGCGCTCTCGACCGGTCCGGACGGGACGCCGACGGGGGCGGGCCAGCGCTGGGCTCCGGCCTCCAGCACGATCTGCTCCAGGTTACGACGGTACGGTCCCAGCTCGGCCACCCCGATCCCCTCCCGCACAAGCTGGGCGTTGAGCCCCATCGGGTCGGCGCAGCGGATCAGTAGCCGGTCCCCGTCCGCGGCGGCCACCGCAGATCCGAGCAGGGCGCGGCAGCGGCCGGCGTCCGGGGTGCGGATCGTCACCAACCCGGTCGGCCGCAGCAGCACATCGAGCTGCTCCTGCAAGACGAGCCGACCGCGGTCGAGCACCCCGACCCGCGTGCACATCTGCTCGATCTCGACGAGCAGATGACTGGACAAGAAGATCGTGGTCCCCTCCCGGTTGAGGGTCAACAGCAGTTCGCGGATCTCCTGGATGCCCTGCGGGTCGAGCCCGTTGGTCGGCTCGTCCAAGACGAGCAGCCGGGGCCGGCGCATCAGGGCCGCGGCCAGTCCGAGCCGCTGCCGCATGCCGAGCGAGTACGCCCGGGTCGGCCGACGGTCACCCGGGTCGAGGCCGACCTGCTCCAGCACCTCGGTGATCCGGCCGTGTCGCCGGCCGCGCGGAGTGCGGTCGCGCCCCGACGCGTCGAGCAGCGCCAGGTTGGTCCGGCCCGACAGGTGCGGATAGGCCCCCGGTCCCTCGACGAGCGCGCCGACCCGGGGCAGCACCGTCGGGCGAGACGCCGGCATCGGCCGACCCAGCACCTCGACGGTTCCCGAGGTCGGCAGCACCAGCCCGAGCAGCATCCGCACGGTCGTGGTCTTACCGGAACCGTTGGCGCCGAGGAAGCCGTAGACGTCGCCTTCGGCCACGTCGAGATCGATCCCGTCGACCGCCTTGAGGTCGCCGTACGCCTTGGTCAGGGCCCGCGTGCTGATCATGAGACCCCGGCCAGGTCGTCGGCGACCCGGCGCAGGGTGTCGGCGTCGACGGTGCCGGCGATCAGGAACGCCCCCCGGGCCTGGGTGCGTCGGGTGAGCAGCAGGCCCAGCGGACCGGTCGCGGCCAGGGTGCCGGCGCTCGTCTCCTCGACGGCGGCGCTGGCGCGCAGTCGTTCGCGCAGGGTGCCGGCGACCTGGCCTCGTAGCGGCAGCACCAGGATCCGGGTCGGTCCGTGGCCGTAGACGCCGACGGCTCCGGGATCCGCGGCGGTCCGGGACGAGAACCCGGCGACGGTGGCCGGCAAGTTGTCCGGCGCGTGCGCGTTGGCGGCCGCGGCCAGGTCGACGGACTCGTCGTAGCGAACTTCGGTGCTCTCGGCCGGGTCGAAGTCGGTGGTCACGGCGGTCGGCTCGGACCGGTCGAGGTCCTGGACGGTGGTGGTCAGCACCGGACGGTCCTCGCCGACGCCGTAGACCGCGACCCGAAGGGCCAACCCGGTCGCGGGGTCGACCCAGAGGTCCACCCGGGCGATGGTGCTGCCGGCGGCCGCGGGGACGAGTCGTAGGCCCGGGGCGTCGACCCCGGCCACCCGCCGGGCGGGCAACCGGGTGAGCTCGGCGGCGGTGGCGCCGTCCAGCAGGGAGCGGGCGAGCTTCGGCGGCAAGAAGTCCGACTCGTCGGGCAACCGGACGCTCGACGCCGGGGAGATGGTGGCCGACTCCGACTCGAAGATCCAGCGGATCGAGAACCCACGCTGCCGGAAGAGATCGGTCTCCCCCGTACTCCGGATCCGGGCGACCCGCCAGTCGTTGGCGCGACGCCACCACACCCGCAGATCGGTGTCCTCGCCGAGCAGCTGGCTCAGGGTGGTGAACGTGTCGGCGTCGGGGACCTGCAACGACCCGGAGCTCTGCACGAACCCCGACCAGGGCACACCTGCCGACCCCGCGACCCGGCTGGCGAGCTCGACGGCTCCCACGTCGCCGTTGGTCGCGACGTCACCGATCGGCCGATTGGCGATCGCCACCGGCGTGACGCCGAACGCCAGCGCGGTGATCGCCACGATCAGCCAGCGCCTGGTCACGGCGCCAATGTAGGCGGAGGACGAAACTCGCCCCCCTTGGCGAAAGTGGTCACTGCCGACCCGGGACACGCCGCCCGGACCCCCGAAAGTGACCAGTTACTCACCGGTAAGTGGGTGGGGCGGGGCCCAGGCGTGCGGGACGGGGCCGGGTGTGCCGTAGACTCCTCCCAACGGTTCGGACGTCTCGCCTCGGACCACTGGTGACGTTGAGCTCCCTGCTCCTCCCCTCCCTGACTTCCCCATCGCTGCGGATGTGACCAGCGACGATTGTCGATTTCCCTGGTGAGACACACGAGAAGTTGGTTTCACCATGTCTGTTTCTTTCGTCGACCTCGGCGTGCCCGCACGCCTGACCCGGGTCCTGGCCGAGCGGGGGATCGACACCCCGACGCCGATCCAGGAAGCCACCCTGCGCGACTCGAACGCCGGGCGCGACGTGCTCGGACGCGGACGCACCGGCTCGGGCAAGACGTACGCTTTCCTGCTCCCGCTGGTCGCTCGGCTGCACGCCTCGCCGTCGCGCACCCAACCCGGCAAGCCCCGAGCCCTGATCCTCGCCCCGACCCGTGAGCTCGTGGGCCAGATCGAGACGGCTCTGGAGCCGCTGGCCGCCGCCGCCGGCCTCACCTCGATCACCGTCTTCGGGGGGGTCGGGCAGAACCCGCAGGTCCGGGGGCTACGCGGCGGCGTCGACATCGTCGTGGCCTGCCCCGGTCGACTGGAGGACCTGATCAAGCAGCGGGCCGCCGACCTCAGCAACGTGGAGATCACGGTCCTCGACGAGGCCGACCACATGGCCGACCTGGGCTTTCTGCCCGCGGTCACCCGGCTGCTGGGTCAGACCGCTCCGCGCGGCCAGCGGATGCTCTTCTCCGCCACGCTCGACGGCGCGATCAACGGGCTCGTCCGCAAGTTCCTCAAGAACCCGGCGACCCACGAGGCCGACTCGGCGCAGTCCCCGGTCTCGGCGATGACCCACCACATCCTGCACGTCGAGCGGGACCACCGGATCTCGGTCGTCACCGACCTGGCGAGCGCACCCGGCCGGACGATCGTCTTCACCCGGACCAAGCACGGCGCGAAGGCCCTGGCCAGGCAGCTCAACTCCCGCGGCGTGCCGTCGGTCGAACTGCACGGCAACCTCGCCCAGAACGCCCGCACCCGCAACATGGACGCCTTCCACTCCGGCGCGGCCAGCACACTGGTGGCCACCGATATCGCCGCTCGTGGCATCCACGTCGACGACGTGGCCCTGGTCGTCCACGCCGACCCGCCCATCGAAGCCAAGGCCTACCTGCACCGCTCCGGCCGTACGGCGCGGGCCGGCAACGAGGGCACCGTGGTGACCCTGATGACCGACGACCAGGTCCGCGACGTCCGCGCCCTGACCCGGGCGGCCGGCATCAAGGCCACCACGACCAAGGTCCCCCGCGCCGATCACCCGGTGCTGGCGCAGATCGCTCCGGGCGAGCGCGTGCTGGTCGAGGGCGGCTGGGTCGCCCCGGCGTCGGCAGCAGGTACCGGCGGTGGTAACGGCGGTGGCAACGGCGGCGGTCGCGGTCGGGGAACCGGCGGTGGACGGAGCACCGGTGGTGGTGGGCGCGGCACCGGCGGCGGTCGCGGTCGCTCCGGCAGCCGTGGACCCTCGTCCACCTCGGCCCAGCCGACCGGCGCGGGCAACGGCCGCCCCGGTGGCCCGCGGTCCGGTGGCTCGCGTACGGGTGGGGGTCGCTCCGCCGGCCGCCGCTCCGGTGGCGGCTCGGGTGGCGGACTCACCTACAGCACCTCGACGCCCAGCGGCTCCGGCAACGCCTCGAACCACAGCGCAGCGAGCTTCAGCGGGCGCTCCCGCGCGCGCTGAGCCGACGACTCCTCCCGACGGATCAGGACACGCTGGACGTGGGCCCGATACACGGCAGCGGTGACGGCTGGACCACCTGCGGGCTCGGCCACCGGCACTGGGGGCGCTACGGCGCCGCCGGGTTGCTTCTGCGCTCCGCCCTCCCGTTCGGGGGCGGCGCCGACGGCGTCGACGTGCTGCTGCAGCTCCGCTCGCGCTGGAGTCATCACGGGGGTACCTGGGGGATTCCGGGTGGGGCCCGCGACCGCGACGAGTCAGCGGTCCGGGCCGCGGTCCGGGAGGCCGCCGAGGAGGTCGGCCTCACGCCGTCGTCGGTCCGACCCGAAGCGGCCTACCTCGATGATCACGGGGGCTGGTCCTACACGACTGTCGTGGCCTCGGCCCGGGGTGCGGTCGATCCGGAGCCGTCCAGCGCCGAGACCGACGACGTCCGCTGGGTGTCCGACGACCGGGTCGAGACGCTCTCGCTGCACCTCGGTTTCGCCCGCACCTGGGCCACGGTCAGCGCGATCACGCCCGCACCGGTGCTCGTCGTCGACGCAGCCAACACGATCGGCAGCCGTCCCGACGGGTGGTGGCGCGACCGCATCGGCGCCGTCCGTCGGCTGCGGGACGACCTCACCAACTCGCTCTCCGGGGGCCTGACCCTCGGCTTGGACGGTGCGCTGCCCGAGCTGCGCGTCTTTCCCGAGATCGTCCTGGTGACCGAGGGCGCGGCCCGCGGCGTAGAGCAGGCCGTCGAGCTGCAGGTGCTTCCGGCCCCGGGGTCCGGCGACGACACGATCGTCGAGGTCGTCAGCCGGTACGCGAGCGGCCCCCGCCCGGTGCTGGTCGTCACCGCCGACCGCGCGCTCCGGCAACGTGTCGGTGCTCTCGGCGCCACGTCGATCGGGCCCCGGAGACTCCTCGACCTGATCCCGGCTTGAGCTGGGCGGGCGACCCGCCAGCACCGACATCAGATCACCTACGCAGTCGGTCGAGCAAGACCTCGGGCTGGTGGTCAGCAGGTCGGACCGGATTCAGCACCTCGGGGTAGCGTCGCGGCACCGGTCGGTGTGGCAGCGACACCGACCCAGGACGTCAGGAAATGCCGTGCCCACCGACACCAGTTCACCGCCGGCCTATCCGTCCAGCGGGGTAACCACGCCGACGCGCTACCGCGAGCGGATGACCCACGAGCGGGCCGCTGTGCACGCGGTGCTGGACGAAGGCGTGAGCGCCCACGTCGGGTTCGTGGTCGACGGTGCCCCCGTCGTGCTGCCCCACCTGTACGCGAGGGTCGGCGACGAGCTCTTCTTGCACGGCTCCGTCGGCGCCCGGGCCCTTCGGATGGCCGGTGACGGTGGGCTCCTGGTCTGCGTGACCGTCACCCTCACCGACGGACTGGTGCTCGCCCGCTCGGCGTTCCACCACTCGATTAACTACCGCTGCGCCGTGATCCACGGCACCGCCGTGCCGGTCACCGACGACGACGCCAAGCGGACGGCACTCGCGGCTCTGGTCGACGCCGTCGTCCCGGGCCGGTCGGCCGAGGTCCGCGGTCCGAACCGCAAGGAGCTGGTCGCCACCACGGTGCTCCGACTGCCCCTGCACGACGTGTCGCTCAAGGTCCGCACCGGGCCGTCCGGCGACGACGAGGCCGACGTGGATCTCCCCTACTGGGCCGGGGTGCTGCCGCTGCGCGACCACGTGCCCGGGGTGGCCGTTCCCGCCTCGGATCTCCCCGCTGGAATCGTGCTGCCCGACCACGTCAGCCGGTGGCGGCGGCCCCAGGAGGGTGGCAGCCCTAGGTCGGCAAGCTCGGGTTGATCAGGTACTTCGACCCGGTGGCGGGCCGGCCGTACCCGGCGATCACCTCGGGTTGAAGCACCTGCGCCAACGAGATCTCGGCGGTGAAGCGGCTGGCGAAGGTCGTGCTCAGCTCGGCACCGACCCGGGTGATCATGGTCTTCATCTCAGCCGGCCCGACCTCGGCCAGGTAGGGGCTGAGCAGCCAGCCGCTGATGCCCCAGGCGAACCCGATGCTGCCGCCGATCTCCAGCGGACGGGGATCCAGGCCGCCGTAGACGTACATCTGCTTGTGCACCGCCGAGCCGTAGGTGCTGTAGGCAGCCACGTCGCGGCTGGCTGCCTTCTCCATGGCCACGAGGATCTGACCCGTCAGCGGTCCGCCGCCCAGGGCGTCGAAACCAACGGTGGCGCCGGTCGCGGCCACGGCGTCGGCCAGGGCGTCGGTGAAGTCCGGGGCGCTGCTGTCGACGACGTGCTGGGCGCCGATCCCCCGCAGCAGCTGGACTTGCTCGGGTCGACGGACGACGTTGACCAGCCCGATGCCGTCGGCCTGGCAGACCTTGATCAGCATCTGACCGAGGTTCGACGCGGCCGCCGTGTGCACCAGGGCCGTCCCGCCGTCGCGCCGCAGGGTCCCGACCATGCCGAGCGAGGTCAGCGGGTTGACGAAGGCCGAGGCCCCTTCGGTGGCGGTCGCCCCGGCGGGCAGGGGTAGCGCAGACGCGGCGTCCACGACCCGGTACTCCGCGTACATCGACCCACCCAGGATCGCCACCGTCCGGCCGACCAGCGCCTCCGCGCCGTCCCCAGCGGCGATCACCTCACCGGCGCCCTCGTTACCGACCGTCATCGCCTGCCCCACCCGCGCGGCGAGTGCGGCTCGTTGACCGGCGGGAACCTCGACGGTGACCACGGCGTCCACCCCCGACCCCTGCACCTCAGCGGTCGACGGGTCCGCCCGGGCGAACAGCAGCCCGAGGTCCGACGGGTTGATCGGCGCTGCCTGCATGCGGACGAGGATCTGATCGGGTCCGGGCGTCGGCACGGGTACGCGGGCCAACGACAGCTTCACCTGCCCGTCGGCAGTCACCTCGGAGCGCAGCTGCAGGCCGTGGCGATTCTCGGGCAGGGGGTTCTCGGTCACGGACTCAGTATCAGCCGTCGGGGCGGCTACCGACCAATGTGCGGTGGTTGTGCCGCCGCTACCCGGTCGCCATCGCCCCCCACACCCCGGCGACCTCGCACTCCGGCGACGACGACCCGGACCTCGAGGTGGACACCGACTCGGTGCTCGTGCTCCGCACGTGTGGAACCAAGAGCTACCCCGGCAGGCCCGAGATGGCGAACCTGCCGCTGTCGGATTCCCATGTTGACATGGCGAACCACCACTCAACGGGGCAGATCCGCCGTGTGGAGTGAGGATTTCCTGTGTCGAGTACGCGGGTGCCACGGCCGTACGTTGCGGCGCGTGGTTCTGGTTCCCGGTCGAGACCCGGCTCGCATAGCTCGCACGGTTCGCCGGACCGCCACGTCAGGCAGGTGAAGGCGAGGAACGAGTGCGCTCCATGGATGACTCCTTGACGGGGATTGTCCACCAGCAGGTCTCGGGATGTGGATCGTCGAGCAGAGCGAACCGGCCGCGCTCGGCCAAGACGCTCGCTCGCCCGCCTCATGCGCGGTTCTCACACCAAGGTGGGTCTTGACGTTGGTGAGTACGGGGCAGCGCGCTGCCCTTCACCGCAAGCCAGGTCAACGCGATGGCCGTCGCTATCGCGTAGCCGAGGCTGATGCAGGGCGACACCGTAGGCGAGACAACAAGGCCCGGCTGGGGGCTGGTCCAGCCCGGGCCAGGGTCGGCTGAGGTCCACGTGTGATGCGTTCGCGGGTGCCCGCACCACTCGCTGAGCTGCTTACGGGTGGCCACCCAAACTCACTGGGCCGGACCGCAGACGTGGTCGACATGGTGCAGCGAGACCGAGGACGGCTGGAGGAGCGTGGTCCGGATGCGAGTGGGCGATGCGCTGGAGAAGGTGTGCCGCGGGCAACCGGACTGGTTCGTCCCGCACATCGAACGCCTACTCGGCGACCTCCGGCAGATCGATCAACCATCGGTGCAGTGGCACGTTGCCCAGATGCTGCAGCACCTTCGCAAACGACCTCGCCGACGACCAAGTGCGGCGCGCGAATGCCTTACTGCAAAGGAACCTCACCCGCTCGCACGACTGGATCGTCCTCAACGTGACCATGGACGTCCTGACGGAATGGGCAGCCGGTGACACGACGCTGAGGGGTTGGCTCAGACCCGAACTCGAGCGCCTCGGTCGCGACAAACGCAAGTCGGTCGCCAAGCGCGCCGCGATGCGCCTGGCCGAGCTGACGAACTGAAGCTGTGGGACGCGGCGCTGTTTCGGCGCCGCACGGTCCCGCAGCGACGGTGGGTGCATCGCTCTGTCCCAGGTCAACAGCACGCCGGTGACGGCCGGAGGTCGACCAGGGCGAGCCTTTCCGGCAGGGACACCTGGACGCGGTCGGTGCCGGCTGCTGACACCCGGCACGGGTGGTAGCGGCCGCGGGATCAGGTGCGGGCGCCCGTGCTGGCGCGGACGACCAGCCGCGGCTGGATCAGCTCCGGACGCGGTGGGGAGGCGCCGGCGATGGCCTGCCGCAGCAGCTCGATCGCGCGGTGGCCGACTGCCGCGAAGTCCTGCTGCACCGTGGTCAGCGGGGGGATCAGGTAGCGCGTCTCCGGCAGGTCGTCGAAGCCGACGACGCTGATCTCGGCCGGCACCCGACGACCCGCCTCATGCAGAGCGCGCAGTAGGCCCAGCGCGATCTGGTCATTGGCGGCGAATACCGCCGTGGTCCGCGGCTGGTCGGCGGCGATCCGTTGCCCGGCGGCAAATCCGTGCTCGGCTCCCCAGTCCCCGGCGATCGGCTCGGGCGGACGGACGCCCGCGGCCACCATCTCGGTCCGCCAGCCCTCACGCCGGGCGCGGCCCTCACTCCAATCCTGCGGACCGGCGACGTGCACGATCTCGCGATGACCGAGCTCGAGCAGGTGGCGGGTGGCGAGCCGGGCACCGGCGACCTGGTCGACCCCCACCGTCCAGGGCGCCCGAGTCAGGTCACCCTCGACGAGCACGATCGGCACCCGGGCCGTCCGGCCGCGGGCCACGTCGAGCGCATCGTCTTGGCCGGCGACGACGATGATCCCCTCCACGTGCTGGCGCAGTAGGTGCTCCACGGAGTCGTCGAGCAGCTCCCGGGTCAACGTCGACACGCTGACCGTGCTGGCGAACCATCCGGCGTCGCGGGCCGCCTGCTCGATCGTGCGTTGGATGCTGGACGGTCCGAATAACGCCGACCCGGCGCTGATCACCCCGACGATCCCGGTCCGACCCCGGACCAGGGCACGTGCGGCGGTGTTGGGTCGGTAGCCGAGCTGCTCGATCGCTCGTTCCACCCGTCGCCGAGTCGACGGGGCGATGCTGGGGGCCCCGTTGACGACCCGGGAGACCGTCTGGTTCGACACCCCGGCCAGCCGGGCGACGTCGGCCATCACGGCCGGTCTCGCGCCCGCCGGTGGGCTCATGTTCACGTCGACAGTCAACCGCAGCTCCGGGGCCCGGACCAGGTTGACCCACGGGGATCGGTCCGGCATGCTGACAATTGTTAACGTGAACATCCCTACGGAGAGGTAGACCAGTCTGTGACCATCGCCGCCGAGATCCGCAGCGTCATCGACGAGGTCCGTCGTGAGGTCGCCGAGCTGCACGCCGAGCTCCCCCGCAACGAGCTCGTGGTCTGGACCGCCGGCAACGTGTCGGCCCGCGTGCCCGGTCGTGACCTGCTGGTGATCAAGCCTTCAGGCGTGAGCTACGACGAGCTGTCCCCCGAGTCGATGGTGATCACCGACCTGCAGGGCACGCTGGTCGAGGGCACGCGCAACCCGTCCTCGGACACCGCTGCCCACGCCTACGTCTACGCGCACCTGCCCGAGGTGATGGGGGTCGTGCACACTCACTCCACCTACGCCACCGCGTGGGCCTCGCGGGCCGAGGCGATCCCCTGCGTGCTCACGATGATGGCCGACGAGTTCGGCGGTGAGATCCCGATCGGCCCGTTTGCCCTGATCGGGGACGACTCGATCGGCCACGGCATCGTCGCCACGCTGCAGGGCCATCGCTCCAAGGCCGTGCTGATGCAGAATCACGGCGTCTTCACCATCGGCAGCTCGGCGAAGGCCGCGGTCAAGACCGCCGTACTCTGCGAGGAGGTCGCGCGCACGGTGCACATCGCCCGTCAGCTGGGCGATCCGATCCCCATCCCGCAGGCCGACATCGACTCCCTCTACGACCGCTACCAGAACGCCTACGGCCAGCACTGAGCTCGCCGTACCCCTCGCGCCCGACCCAAGATCACGATCACGAGCCAAGATCACGACCCACAGGAGCGTCATGACCACTACCGCGTCCAGCCAGCCCACCGTCTGGTTCCTCACCGGCAGCCAGGGCCTTTACGGACCGGAGACCGTGGCCCAGGTCGTGGATCAATCCCGAGCCATCGCCGAGCAGCTGAACGCGGCGCCGGGGCTGGCCGTCCCGGTGGTCTGGAAGCCGGTGCTGGTCGACTCCGAGTCGATCCACCGCCTCGTGTTGGAGGCCAACGCCGACCCCGACTGCGTCGGGCTGATCGCCTGGATGCACACGTTTTCCCCGGCCAAGATGTGGATCAGCGGCCTGGACGCCCTGCGGACGCCGTTCCTGCACCTGCACACCCAGGCCAACGTGTCGCTCCCGTGGTCCGAGATCGACATGGACTTCATGAATCTCAACCAGGCCGCCCACGGCGACCGTGAGTTCGGTTACATCCAGACCCGGCTCGGGGTGCCCCGCACAACGGTGGTCGGTCACGTCAGCGACCCGGGCGTGATCACCCGAATCGTCGCGTGGCAGCGGGCCGCGCTCGGAGCGCACGCCGTCCGCCGGCTCAAGCTCGCGCGCTTCGGTGACAACATGCGCGACGTCGCGGTCACCGAGGGCGACAAGGTCGAGGCCCAGCGCACGTTCGGCGTCTCGGTGAACACCTACGGCGTCAACGACCTGGTGCACCGGGTCGACGCGGTGACCGACGCCGAAATCGACGCCCTGGTGGCCGAGTACGCCGATCTGTACGACCTGGTGCCGGAGCTGGCGGTGGGGGGGGATCGGCACGAGTCGCTCCGCTACGGCGCCAAGATCGAAGCCGGCCTGCGCGGCTTCCTGGTCGACGGCGGCTTCGGCGCGTTCACCACCAACTTCGAAGACCTGGGCGGGCTGCGCCAGCTGCCGGGTCTCGCCGTGCAGCGGCTGATGGCCGACGGTTACGGCTTCGGCGGCGAGGGTGACTGGAAGACCTCGGTCATGCTGCACACGATCAAAGCGATGGGCGCAGGACTCCCCGGCGGCACGTCCTTCATGGAGGACTACACCTACCACCTCGGGCCGGGCACGCCGAAGATCCTCGGCGCGCACATGCTCGAGGTCTGCCCGTCCATCGCGGCCGGCCGGCCGCGCGTCGAGGTCCATCCGCTGGGCATCGGGAACCGTGAGGATCCCGTCCGCCTTGTCTTCGACGCAACGACCGGTCCGGCCGTGGTGGTGGGGATCTGCGATCTCGGCGACCGTTTCCGGCTGGTGCTCAACGAGGTCGACGTGGTCGATCCCGACGAGCCCCTGCCCAAGCTGCCCGTGGCCCGTGCCGTCTGGGAGCCCCGTCCCGACCTGTCGACCTCGGCCGAGTGCTGGATCACCGCCGGCGGCCCCCACCACACCGTGCTCTCCGAGGCGGTGGGTACCGCCGAGCTCGAGGACTTCGCGACCATCATCGGCACCGAGCTATTGATCATCGACGGCGACACCACCCGACGCGACTTCGCCAAGGAGATCCGCTGGAACCAGGCCTATTACAAGCTGGCCAGCAGGTTGTCGTGACGCAGCAGGGCGACACTAGGGTCCAGGCATGAGCAACGACGCTGTCCGTACCCGGTCGACCATCGAGAAAGGCCGGACGGCCCTGGGCATCGAGCTCGGCTCGACCCGGATCAAGGCGGTGCTGATCGGCCCCGACCACCAACCGCTCGCGGTCGGCGGGCACCACTGGGAGAACCAGTACGTGGACCGGCGATGGACCTACTCCCTGGACGCCGTCTGGGACGGGGTGCACGAGGCGTACGCCGCGTTGGCTGGCGACGTCTCGAGTCGTTACGGCGTCGAGCTGACCACGGTGGGCGCCCTCGGGATCTCCGCCATGATGCACGGCTACCTCGCCCTCAACGCCGACGGGGAGCTGCTCACCCCGTTCCGCACCTGGCGCAACACCAGCACCGATCAGGCCGCGGAGCAGCTCAGCGAGCACTTCGGCTACAACATCCCGCACCGCTGGAGTGTGGCCCACCTCTACCAGGCCCTGCTCGACGGCGAGGAGCACGTCGAACGGGTGACCCACCTGACCACCCTGGCGGGGTACGTGCACTGGCGGCTCACCGGCGAGCTGATCCTCGGGATCGGTGACGCCAGCGGCATGTTCCCCATCGACGTGGCGACCGGCGGCTACGACGCCCGACTGCTCGACCAGTTCGACGCGCTGGCCGCCGACCGTGGCCTGCAGACGCCCCTCGCGGACCTGCTGCCGACCATCCGTACCGCGGGCGAGCCGGGGGGCGTTCTGACCGCGCACGGCGCCCAGCTGCTCGACCCCACGGGCACGCTCGCGGCCGGTGCCCCGCTGTGCCCGCCCGAAGGCGACGCCGGTACCGGCATGGTCGCGACCAACTCCGTGGCTCCCCGCAGTGGCAACGTCAGCGCCGGCACCAGCATCTTTGCGATGGTCGTGCTGGAGCACCCCCTCAGCCAGGTCCATCGTGAGCTCGACCTGGTCACGACCCCGGCCGGCGATCTCGTGGCCATGGTGCACTGCAACAACGGGGCCAGCGAGCTGAACACCTGGGCCAACCTGTTCGCCGAGCTGGTAACGGCATTGGGGCTCGACGTCGACAAGGCCACGGTCTTCGAGACGCTGGTTCGCTCGGCGCTCGACGGTGACCCGGACGCGGGCGGGCTGACCGCGTACAACTACCTGTCCGGCGAGCCCATCACCGAGCTGGCCGAGGGCCGGCCGCTGTTCCTCCGCTCGCCCGACAGCTCGCTCACCCTGGCCAACTTCGTCCGCAGCCAGCTGTACGCCGCCCTGGCCACCTTGCGGATCGGCATGGACGTGCTGCAGAAGGACGAAGGCGTTCGCCTCGACACGATGTTCGCCCACGGTGGCCTGTTCACGACCAAGGGTGTGGCCCAACGGTTTCTCGCCGCGGCCATCGACACTCCCGTCGCGGTGGGTGACACCGCCTCCGAAGGTGGGGCCTGGGGGATCGCGGTGCTCGCCGCCTTCCACGCCACCCGAAGCGACGGGCAACGACTCGAGGACTTCCTCGCCCACCAGGTCTTCGCCGACAGTCCGCTCGACACCGTCGTCCCCGACCCGTCCGACGCGGCGGGTTTCGAGGCGTTCCTCACCCGCTTCCGGGCTGCCCTCCCGGTGGAGCGGGCGGCGGTCGAGCACGCCTGACCGCAGGCACCGCTGGCCGCGCTGGTGGTGGTACCGACGATCAGCCCGCGCCGCAGTGGGCGCAGACACCCAACAACGCGGTGTGGTCGGGTGCCAACCGAAACCCATGATCGTGCTCGAGCTGCGCGGCGAGCGGCGCCATGGTGCTGGACGGCACGTCGATCACCTCCTTGCACACCGTGCACTGCAAGTGGACGTGTTCGGCCGCGCTCTGCGCGGACACCGGATCCAGCAGCGTCAGGTGGTAGACCGTTGCTCCCCCGCCCAGGTGGATGTGCGTCACCAGACCGAGCTCGGTGAGCGTGGCCAGGGCCCGGTAGACCGTGGCGCGGTGCACCCCCGGCGCGCGGGCGGTCACCAGGGTGGTGACGTCGTCAGCGGTCAGATGGCCTGTCGCGAGCTCCAGCACCTCGAGCACCGCCGCCCGGGCCGCGGTCACCCGCTCGTGCCGCTCTCGCAGGACGGTCACCGCCGCGTCAGCGTGCGGGGTCGTCGAGGCGGGCACCGTGGTCATCGCCTGATTCTGTCAAGACCGTGGGTCGCTCGCGACCACGGCGAGCTGCGCTGAGACCAGGGGAAGTGTCGGCCGTATCCGCCAACCACCGGGGGTATAGAAAGGTCAGGGCGAGGAGGCTTCATGGATGTTGTCGTGGGCGTCGATCTTGGCGGTACGAAGATCGCGGCCGCCTGGGTTGATCGTGCCGGCGGTGCCGGCGGTGTGGTTTCGGTCCCGACCCCCGCCCACGAGGGGCCCGACGCGATCCTGGATGCGGTAGCCAGGCTGGTCCAGCAGGCCATGGACGGCAATGGCCGGGCGTTCCTCCGTGCGGTGGGAGTTGGCACGGCCGGAGTGGTCGATGTCTCCACCGGAACTATCGTCTCCGCTACCGATGCGTTGACCGGCTGGTCGGGCACGAACGTCGCCGTGGGGGTTCAGTCCCGGGTGTCGCAGGGGTCGGGTTCCGCGCTGCGCCTGCCGGTGTACGTGGA
Organism: Propionibacteriaceae bacterium; assembly: GCA_050996715.1. GTDB lineage: Bacteria > Actinomycetota > Actinomycetes > Propionibacteriales > Propionibacteriaceae > Microlunatus. Next base: position 17,288 of record JBPCRP010000160.1, on the reverse strand, counting down.
GAACGACGTGGACGCCCATGCGGCCGGTGAGGTGTGGCTGGGCGCGGCCGAGGGAGCCCCGACGTCGGTACTGGTCGCCGTCGGGACCGGTGTCGGTGGCGCCGTGGTGATCGACGGGGTCGCCATCCATGGTGCGCACCACGTCGCCGGCGAGGTGGGTCACGTCCCGACTCCGGGTGCCGAGGGGCTTCGCTGCGCCTGTGGCCTCGAGGGACATCTGGAAGCGATCGCGGCAGGACCGGCAATCTTGAGGAGATACCTGGCCCTGGGTGGTGCCGGGTGCGGTGACGCCCGTGAGGTCTTCGACCGGGCGCGCGCCGGCGACGTCCTGGCCCAGACGGTGGTGAAGGATGCGGCAGTGGCCCTGGGAAGGGCGGTGGCGGGGATCGCCACCCTGATCGATCCTCACACGATCGTGATCGGCGGTGGCGTACCGGACGCCGGCCCGATCTGGTGGGAACCGATGGAGCTGGCGTTTCGTAGCGAGGTCATTCCGCCGCTCAGAGACCTTGCCGTGGTCAAAGCAGCCCTCGGATCCCGAGCGCCCATCCTTGGCGCCGCGCGAGGTGCCTGGCGCCTATTGGACGAACAGGCGGCTTCTCCCGCTGCTACTGACCGCTGACCCGGTCGGTTTCGCTTCGACGCAGCCACTCCTCGATTTCTTCCAGGGTCCTGCCCTTGGTTTCGGGCACCAGTCTGGCGGCGTAGAAGATGGCGATGATGCAGACCGCCGCATAGATCCAGAACGTCACCGAAGCGCCCAGTGCCGCGACCAACGGAAGAAACGTCAACGACACCACAAAATTCATCGTCCAGTTCGTGCCCATCGTGGCGCTCATGGCGGCACCCCGGATGCGCAGCGGGTAGACCTCCGACGGGAGCACGAAGACGACCACGCCGACGCTGAGAGCAAACGCGGCAATGTAGACCGCCAGACAGATCGCCGCGATGACTCCGGCGTTCGGGCCTAGCTCCTTACCGGAGAGCACGATGCCCAAGGCGATGAGGCACGCCGCCATCACGGGGAAGCCGATCAGCAGCAGCAGCCGCCGGCCCGCCTTGTCGACCAAACTCATCCCCACCACCGTCATCACGACGTTGACAACTCCCACGCCGACCGTCGCCAGGATCGCCGCCGATGCTCCCAGCCCCGCCGAGTTCAAGATGGTCGGCGCGTAATAGATGACGGTGTTGACGCCGGCCAACTGACCGAAGAACGACACCCCGATCCCGGCGATGAGCGCGGGCCGAACCCACCTGGCGGCGAGGTCGGAGAGGGCGGGCTTGTCGAGTTCGGCGTCCATCGCCGCAATGTGCTGGATCTCATGGAGCTCGGCGTCGGCCTGTTGAGGTCGCCGGAGTCTGCGCAGGACGGATCGGGCCTCATCGACACGTCCCTTCTCCACCAACCAGCGGGGAGTCTCGGGCATGAACACCATCCCGATGGCGAGGGCCACAGCGGGGATGATGCCCAGGGCGAACGACCACCGCCATCCCCCTGGATGGGCGAAGACCGCATTGGTGACGTAGGCCAAGACGATGCCGATCGTGATCAACAGCTGGTTCACCGCGACCAGTCGGCCCCGCAACTGCTTCGGTGCGGCTTCGGCGATGAACAGCGGAACGATCACCGACGCCGAACCCACGGCCATGCCCAAAACGATGCGGGCAGCGACCAGGAACCACGCTGAGGGCGCCAGCGCGGCCAGCGCGGCGCCGACGACGAACAGCAGAGCCGCACCGATCACGGTGCGTTTGCGACCGAACCGATCAGAGAGCCGGCCAGCGACAATGGCACCGATCAGGGCGCCGATCAGGATCGAGCTGACGACGAAGCCCTCCATCAGGGGCTGGAGGGCGAACTCTTGTTGAATGAACAGCAGCGCACCGGAGATCACCCCCGTGTCATAGCCGAACAGCAGCCCACCGATGGCCGCGATTCCGCTCACCGTGTAGACCAGGCGCGGCGATCCTTCGGAAGTGGGTGCAGATGACGGTGCGGACATCGGTTCCTCTGAAGGTGTGAGAAGCAGAACGAGATCTGGGGGTCGAACTACTCTCACCGCATCAAAGGCCCTGCCAATCCGGCTTCGAGGCGTAGGTCTGACGGTAGTAGTCGGCCAGTTGCAGTCGGCTGGCTGCCGAGCCGTCGATGAGCACCGACACGTGGGGATGGTGTTGCAGGATCGTCGCGGGCCACATCGCGGTCACCGCGCCCTCGACCATCTGGTGAACCGCTTCCGCCTTGCCCCGCCCGGCCGCTACCACCACCACGTGGCGAGCCGACATGATCGTCGCCAGCCCTTGCGTCAAGCAGTGCTGGGGAACAGCGTCGATGTCGCCGTCGAAGAACCTCGCGTTGTCCGCTCTCGTCTGCGCGGTCAGGGTCTTGATACGGGTACGAGAGGCCAGCGAGGAACCTGGCTCGTTGAACGCGATGTGCCCGTCGGTGCCCAGCCCCAGGATCTGCAGATCCACCCCTCCGGCCGCCACGATCGCCGCCTCATAGGCCCGGCACACCTCGGGGAGGTCGTCGGCGAGACCGTCGAGTCCCTGCACCGCGCCCGGGGTGAAGTCCACCCGGGAGACGAACTCGGCCTCGATCACGTTGCGATAGCGCTGGGGGTGGTCGGCACCCAGCCCGACGTACTCGTCCAGCATGAAAGCCCGCGCCCGAGCAAACGACAGCTGCTCTGCGCTGTATCGCTCGGCCAGTTCGTTATAGACCCCCAACGGGGAGGACCCGGTGGCCAGCCCCAGAACCGCATCCGGCTGGCGCGTCAGCAGCCCCTGAAAGGTATCGGCGACGATCCGGGCGACCGCCCTGGCCTCGGGCTGGATGACGACTTCCATCAGAGAGCCTCCACGAACCAGGACGTGATCGTGCTCGGATGGGTGATCGCCGTCCCGACGACGACCGCGAACGCTCCCGAATCCAACGCCGCCCGGGCCTGCGCGGGAGTGTGCACACGCCCCTCGGCCACCACCGGCACGGAAAGCCGACGGGCCAGAACTTCGATCAACTCGAGGTCGGGACCATCGGTCCGGGGTCGATCCTTGGTATAGCCGGCCAGCGTCGTCCCCACGATGTCGGCACCGGCATCAGAAGCGGCGAGCCCGTCGTCGAGGCTGCCACAGTCCGCCATCACCAGGGCTCCCTCGCTCGTGTGCAGGCCGTCGATCGTCTCGGCAAGGCTCAGACCATCTCTGCGGTCCCGCCGGGTCCCGTCGATCGCCACGACGTCCGCGCCGGCGGCAAGCACGGCGAGCGCATGGTCGAGCGTCGGTGTGATAAAGACGCCGTCCTGGCCGTCCTTCCAGAGGCCGATCACCGGCACCTCCACGCTCGCGGCGATGAGCTCCACGTCAGCCAGACCCTGACAGCGGATTGCCGCCGCGCCGCCGGCCACAGCCGCCTGCGCCACCCTGTTCATCGTGTCCGGCGTGCGCATCGGCTCACCGGGATAGGCCTGAACCGAGACGATGAGCCGCCCCCTGAGTCCGTCGAGCACCGTTGCCACAGAGCCTCTCTACACCCTGATCGACCGACGACCACGTCCGGGTCGATAGCTGCGGCCAACGGCGGGGGACACGACCAAGGTCTCAGCGCAGCCGACGGACCCGCAGCACGAGATCCTCGGCGTGGTGCGCGCCGGCGCCGTCGGCGGGGACGACCCGCGGGCGCTGTTCGTTCGTTTCCACCGACCAGTCCTCGTCGAGCAGCGCGGTGATCATCGCGGGCCAGACGTAGTCGCGGGGATCGAAACCGTGGTCCTGCACCGGCTGGCTCTCCATCCCTGCGTGGTGCACGAACAGCAGGACACCACCCGGGGCGACGGTCGCGAGCAGTGCGTGCTCGGCGAGCGCGTCGGGGGTACGCAGCAGGGCGGGGTACTGCGCCGACACGAGGTCGAACGACGCCGGCGGAACTAGCCCCTGCTCCAGCCCGGCGTGCACCCAGCGAACGGCCGCCTGGGCGGCGCGGGCGTGCGCGGCGGCCCGTTCCAGGGCCACCCCAGAGACCTCCAGGCCGGTCACCTCCCAGCCCAGGCCGGCGAGCCAGATGGCGTCGGCTCCTTCACCGCAGCCGACGTCGAGCACCCGGCCAGGCGCCAGCCCGGCGACCTCGGCCACCAGAGCCCCGTTCGGCCGGCCACTCCACAGCTGCCCCCGCTCGGCGTACCGCTGGTCCCATTCCGTGCGCACCGCGGGATCGCCGCCGTACGCGTCGTCGCGCGGCAAGGCTGCGAAGTCCGAGGATCGGGCGGCGTTCTGGTCGGTCACCTACCCATCGTCGCCTGTGCACCGCTGGTGCCGCCAGCCTCGCCCGGTTCGCCCGGTTCGCCCGGTTCGCGACGACCACAGGCCATGGACGGTCGCCGACGACAGATGCGAAGATGTCGCATCTGGTGTCGGCGGTCCCGGCATCGACCTGATCATGACAAGCGGGGGACCATGTCAGCCACCTCGTCCGGCACGGACGCATCGACTCGCCCCGGACGCCGACGCGACCGCTTCGCCGCCGGGCAGTGGCGATCCCTGGTCGGGATGGCCGGCTTCATCCTGCTCCTCCACGTCGTCGGCTGGGGTGTGCTGGCGGGCATCGTCGCTCCCGCGAGCTATCAGGTGAGCTCGACGCAGGTCTTCGGGATCGGGCTCGGACTGACCGCCTACACCCTGGGCATGCGGCACGCCTTCGACGCCGACCACATCGCCGCCATCGACAACACCACCCGCAAGCTGATGTCCGACGGTCGTCGGCCGCTGTCGGTGGGGTTCTGGTTTTCCCTCGGCCACTCCTCCATCGTGTTCGTGCTCGTGGTCCTGCTCGCCCTGGGCATCCGGGCCCTGGCGGGGCAGCTCGCCGACGACTCCTCGACCCTGCAGACGGTCACCGGTGTGGTGGGCACCGCGGTGTCGGGCACCTTTCTCTACCTGATCGGGATCATCAACCTGGTGATCTTGGTGGGCATCGTCAAGGTGTTCCGCCGGATGCGGCGTGGCGAGTTCGACGAGGCAGCGCTGGAAGCCCAGCTGGCCAACCGGGGCGTCATGAACCGCTTCCTGGGCGGCGTCACCCGGGCGGTCCGGCGACCCGGCCAGATGTACCCGGTGGGCGTACTGTTCGGCCTCGGCTTCGACACCGCCACCGAAGTCGGCCTGCTGGTTCTGGCGGGCGGCGCGGCGGCGTTCAGCCTGCCCTGGTACGCGATCCTCACCCTGCCGATCCTCTTCGCTGCCGGGATGTGCCTGCTCGACACCGCCGACGGCTGCCTGATGCGGTTCGCCTACGGCTGGGCCTTCTCCCGACCCGTGCGCAAGGTCTTCTACAACATCACGATCACCACCCTGTCGGCCGCGGTGGCCCTGATCGTCGGCACCATCGAGCTGGTCTCGATCCTGACCGACAAGACCGGTATCACCACCGGACCGCTCGCGGCCGTGGCCGGTCTCGACCTCAACGACGTGGGCTACGCGATCGTCGGGCTTTTCCTGGTCACCTGGCTCGTCGCCGTGTCGGTGTGGAAGTTCGGCCGGATCGAGGAGAAGTGGTCGCGCGCCCTCGAGCGGACATGATCACCGCCGCGTGCCGGTGCGTCGACGACGGACGGCCTGGATGATCAGGCCGGCCAGCACCAGCACCGCCGCCAGGGCGGCCACGACGTAACCCCGCGAGGCCGCCATCGGGTCGGGCACCGGGGCCGCCGTCGGCGTTGCGGTCGTGTTCGCCGACGGTCGACCGGCACCCGCCGCCTTCGAGGTGAACGTGAAGGTGCCGGTCACCGGATGCCCGTCGGCGGACGTCACCCGCCAGCTGACCGTGTAGGTCCCGGCCGGAGCCCCTCCCTGGAGGTCCTGGCTGACCGTAGCGTCCACGAGCCGGGGCGCTCCGGTCTCGATCTCCCCGGACGGGCCGGTGACCACCAGCTGGGTGCCCATCGCGACCGCGGGCTCGTTGAAGGTGAGGACGACGGTGCCCGGCGTACGGTCCACGGTGGCGTGGTCGGCCGGTGCGGTGGAGATCAACACGTCGTGGGCCGACGCCGGTAAGGCGACCATCAGCACCAGACCCAGGGTCAACGCCGCACACCCCGCGGCCAGCCGTACGACGCGGCGGGTCGCACTCATGGGCGGGTCATGACCGGTCGTAGCGCCGGGCCAGCTCGGCCAGCTGCTCGTTGTACGCCTTCAGCTCGGCGTCGCCATCGCGGTCGGCCTGGCGGTCCCGGCGTCGGGCCTCGTGGGCGTCGCTGCGGATCCAGCCGATCAGCAGCGCCACCCCGATCAGCAGCGACGGCACGTCCCCAGCCGCCCAGGCGATGGCCCCACCCTGCTGCTGGTCCGCGAGCAGGGCGGCCGTGTCGGTCTGCCCGAGGGCTCGCCACCAATCCGGGGCCAACACGCCGTTCGCCGCCATCAGCGAGATCGCGAAGAACGCGTGGAAACCCAAGGTGACCAGCAGCAGCATCAGCCGGAACGGGTACGGCGGACGACTCGGGCCGGGGTCGATCCCGACCAACGACCACACGTAGAGGTAGCCGACCGCCAGGAAATGCACGGCCATCAGCACGTGCCCGGTGTGGGTGAACATGGCCAGGGAGAACAGCCGCGAGTAGTAGAAGACCATCAGGCTGACGGTGAGCAGCACGAACGCGACCACGGGGTGCCCGAGGAACTTCAGGTAGCGGGCGTGCACCAGCCTCATCAGCAGCTCGCGTGGCCCGAAGCTGCCGTCGGTGCGAGCCGACAACGTCCGCAGCGCCAAGGTGATGGGCGCTCCGAAGACCAGCAACAGCGGCACAAGCGTCATCAGCGTCATGTGCTGGATCATGTGCGAACTGAAGTGGACCCGGCCGTAGACCCCAGGGCCGCCGCTGGTTACCCAGACCAGGGCGAGGCAGCCGAGCAGCCAGAAGACGAGCCGGTTGACCGGCCAGCGGTCGCCGCGACCCCGGAGCCGGACCACCCCGACGACGTACGCGCCGGCCAGCACGCCGGCCACGGCCAGCCACAGCACGTCGGGGTAGAAGACGGTGAGGTAGCGCCCGGGGGTGAGCGGTGGCGGGGCCGGGTAGCCCAGCAGGATCGCCACCGGATCGAACTCCGTGATGGGGCTGGGCGGTGCCGACCGGGACAAGACCACCGCCAGGCCGATCGTCGCGGCCATCACGAGCACCTCGACTGCGGCGAGCCGGACGAACCAGCTGGGCTGACCCGACCCGTCCGCGGCGAGCCGGCGCAGGGTGAAGCGGCGGTGCAGCGTCCCGGCGACGCCGAGCAGACCCAGCGCGAACGTCTTGCCCAGCACCAGCAGGCCGTAGGACGTGGCCAGGTTGGCCACCGAGCCCAGCCGGAGCCAGGCATTGACGATCCCCGATGCGGCGACCGCGACGAAGCACCAGAGGGCGAGCGTGGAGTAGCGGCCCACCACTGCGGGCAGCTGGGAACCCAGCCGGCGGGCAACCAGCAGCAGGGCGACCAGCCCGCCCACCCAAACGCACACCCCGACGAGGTGGATGGCGAGGCTGCTGACGGCGTTCGCGTGGTCCCGGGACCCGGCCGAGTGCCCACCCAGAGCCAACGGAAGCAGGGCGAGCACCGCGAGCACGGCGGCGGCGGCTGCCACGGTGACCCGGGTCGCCAAGGCGGCCACGACCACCGTGACCGCGACCACCAGCAGGCTCACCAGCAGCGAGCGGCCGAGCTCGATCTGGCCCAGGAAGGAGAGCGCGACGGTTCCGAACCCAGGCGTCCCCACCGGGATCGCGGTCACGTCGGCCGCCGTCAACACCGCCACGACCACGGCGGCGGCGAGCCAGGCGACGCCGGTCGCGGCGGCCGCCCGGACCATCCAGCGCTGGACGTCCGACAGGGCCACAGCACTTCGCCCGCCACCAGCGGGACCCCGAGCCGTGCCGCGGTCCGGGCCCACGCACCACGCCGCGACGACGAGCAGACCGATCGTGACGGCAGCCGCCGCGTCGTGGACGGCCCGGGAGACCGGCAGCCCGTACCGGACCAGCGTTCCGGGGTCGAACTCGACCGGGGTCACCACCGCGAGCAGCCCGGTGGCGCCAGCTACGGCCAGCACGGTGGCCACCATGACCAGCAGCGCGCCGACGAGTACCGCGTACGGGCGTCCGGCGGGCTTCGAGCCGGGATCAGGTCGGGCGAGCACAGGGGTGGGCCGCCGCTCCCTCAGTCCGCTCACCCCTGCAGTCTAGGAGGGTGGTGTTGAACGGTGGCCGGAGCGAGCAGGTGCCCGGGTGCTGCGCAGGAGGTCAGCGTCGGACACCACCCTGCTCGGGACTGTTTCAGCACGGGTGAGCCAGGCTGGGATCAGGCCAACCCTTGCGTGCGGCCCACGTATTCGACAAGATCACTTCCTGTCAGACCAGCGGATAGCCGTAGTGAGGATGCCGCTGGCCCCCCAAGCTACTTCCCGGGTTCGGCCGAGTGACCCCACAGCACTGTCGCTGGGTCACCGAACCGAGTCGATCAACCGAGTCGATAGACCGTCGCGCACTGAACCCCCGAGGAAGGCCTCATGACCCAAACCGAAGTCCCCCAGAACTCTCTGGACGCCGAGCAGGTCGGCTACAAGCAGACCCTCAGCAGTCGTCACGTCCAGATGATCGCGATCGGCGGGGCCATCGGCACCGGTCTGTTCCTCGGCTCGGCGTCCCGGCTGCACAGCACGGGCCCGGCGCTGCTCTTCAGCTACGCCTTCGTCGGCGTCATCGCCTACTTCTTGATGCGGGCCCTCGGCGAGCTCGTGCTGCACCGGGCCACCTCGGGCGCCTTCGTGTCCTACATGCGGGAGTTCTTCGGTGAGGCCGGCGCGTTCGTCACCGGGTGGATGTACTGGCTCAACTGGGCGCTGACGGGCATCGCCGAGCTGTCGGCGGTCGGCCTCTACGTCCAGTACTGGTGGCCGAACATGCCGACCTGGGCCACGGTGCTGATCGCCCTGGCGGCGGTGCTGGTGATCAACCTGCTCTCGGCTCGCGCGTTCGGTGAGTTCGAGTTCTGGGCGGCGGTCCTCAAGGTCGGCGCCATCGTGGTCTTCCTCGTCGTCGGGCTCGTGGTGGTGATCGGTGGCTTCACGATCGGCGGCCACAAGGCGGGGTTTCAGAACCTGTGGAACAACCCGGGCGGCTTCTGGCCCTCCAGCGGCGACTTCGCCTGGTACGGCCCGATCCTGGTGATGTCCGGCGTCGTGTTCGCCTACGCCGCGATCGAGATGGTCGGCGTCGCGGCAGGTGAGATGGAGAACGCCAAGAAGGAGGTCCCGAAGGCCGTCAACGCGGTGATCTTCCGGATCGCCGTCTTCTACATCGGCTCGATCCTGCTGCTGGTCTCGATGCTCCCGACCAGCGCGTACACCGCGGGCACCAGCCCCTTCGTAACCGTCTTCGAGCAGCTCGGCTTCACCTGGATGAGCACCGTGATCCAGGCCATCCTGATCGTCGCAGCCATGTCCAGCCTCAACTCGGGCCTCTACTCCACCGGCCGCGTGCTCCGGAGCCTCGGGATGAGCAAGCAAGCCCCGCAGTTCACCCTCAAGATGAGCAACTCCGGTGTGCCCTGGGCCGGTATCGTGATGACCTCGGTCGTCTACGTCTTCGGCGCCGTGCTCAACTTCCTGGCCCCCGACGCCTTCGAGATCGCCTTGGAGGCAGCCGCCATCGGCGTGGTCTTCACGTGGGGCACGATCTTCCTCTGCCAGATCCGGCTGCGTCAGCTGACCGACCGCGGCATCATCCCGGTGAGCTCGTTCCGGGCGCCGGGGTCGCCGTACACCAGCATCATCGGCCTGGTCTTCCTGGCTCTGGTCCTGGTCGGGCTGGCCGTCTCCGGCTGGCAGAGCTCGCCGTACTTCTTCCACAAGACCACCTTCTTGGTGGTCATCTTCGGTATCCCGATCATCGCGGCCATCCTGGCCATCAGCTGGCGTTTCGTGAAGCCGAAGGTCGTGGCGAACACCGGCAACCGGATCCAGTCGATCTGGACCCTGGACGGACCGCGCTACGGCGCCAACGTCACCGCCGACGACCTCGACCGGGACGACAAGGACGACGCCACCGTCGTCTGACCCGCTCGATCCCACCAGCTTCATCTCGTCGGGGAAAGGAACGCACATGCACAACATTCAACGGAGAGTGACCGCCCGGCGGATCATGGCCGGTGCGCTGGCGGGGATCACCCTCGGCGCGCTGGCCGGCTGCGGATCCGGCAACGGGAAGATCGCTACGCCGACGCCGGTCCCGGGTGCCTCCAGCGGCGGCAGCCTCACCATCGGGATCTCCTTCGACCAGCCAGGTCTGGGGTTCAAGGACGGCGACACCTATACCGGCTTCGACGTCGACACCGCGACCTACGTGGCCCAGGCCCTCGGCGTCCCCAAGGACAACATCACTTGGAAGGAAGCCGACCCGGGTGATCGGGAGAAGCTGATCACCAACGGCGACGTCGACCTGGTGTTCTCGACCTACTCGATCACCCCGGCCCGTAAGCAGCAGGTCGACTTCGCGGGCCCCTACTTCGTCGCGCATCAGGACCTGCTGGTCCGACGCAACGAAGCGGAGATCACCAGCCCCGAGACGCTCAACGGTCGAGTGCTCTGCTCGGTCACGGGCACCACATCCTCGGAGTACATCAAGCAGACCTACAAGGGAAAGATCTCGCTCAAGGAGTTCCCGAAGTATTCCGACTGCGTCGCCGCGCTCGCCAACAGCCAGGTCGACGCCGTCACCACCGATGACGTGATCTTGGCTGGGTTCGCCGCGGAGCCGCAATACAAAGGCAAGCTCAAGCTGATCGGCAAGGGCTTCACCGACGAGCGATACGGCGTGGGCATCAAGAAGGGTGACGCGGCGATGGTCGAGAAGGTCAACGCCGCCCTCAAGCAGTACGTCGACGACGGGTCGTGGGAGAGCGCCATCAAGGCCACGGTCGGGCCGTCCGGCTACAACATCCCCGACCCCCCGACCCCAGGTACCGCATGACATCGGGACCCAGGTGAGGCTGCCGGTGGCAGCATGACCGCCGTGGAGACGACGGACCTCGCAGCCTTCCTGGCCCGGCACCCACCCTTCGACACGCTCGACACCTACGGCGTGGGCACGATCGCTGCCGCGGCCGAGGTCGTCGGGTACGCGGCCGGTGACGTCATCCTCGACGCCTTCGGGGCTCCGACCGCCGAGGTCGTGGTGGTGCTCGACGGACCGGTCGATCTCTGGGAGCATGCCGACCGGATCACCGGTCCGGCCGAGGAGCGGCTCGGCGAAGGCGATCTCTTCGGGTTCTCCTCGATGCTCACCGAGCGACCGATGGGCCCGCTCGCCCGCGCGGTGGGGCCGGTCACGGTCGCGCGGCTGCCCGGCACCGTCGTGCTGCCGGCGTTCGCCTCCCCCCGGGGGGCTCGGTTCCTGGCCCATGAGGTGTCCGCGGCCATCGGGAGGATGCACCTCGACCCGAGTTATGCCGTGGTCGAAGAGCTGATCGAGAGCGTCCCGCTCGTCGTGCACCCAGCCGACCCGGTCGGCGAGGTCGCCCAGACGATGACCGAGCGTGGACGCAGCTGCGCCGCGGTCGCGCTCGGCGACGGGCGGTTCGGCCTGCTCACCGACCGGGTCCTGCGCACCCGCGTCCTGGTCCCGGGTCGGCCGCTGACCACGCCGGTCCGCGAGGTGATGCAGACCGACACCCCGGTCGCCCGGCTGGGCGACTCGGCGGCCGAGGCCTTGATCTCGATGCTCGACCACGACGCCGATCACGTGCTGGTCACCGACCCGGCCGGCCGGCTGCACGGCGTCGTCGAGCCGCGGGACTTCGCTGTGTCCTCGACCACCGCCGGGGTGTCGGTCCACGAGCAGCTCCGGCGGGCCGCCGACGCCGACGAGCTCGTCGACCGCGCCCACCGGGTGCCCGCGACCCTCGCCGACCTGATCACCCGCGGGCTCTCCGCGACGAAGGTGATCGCCGTCTACGCCGCGATGCGCGACACCACGATCCGGCGGGCGATCACCCTCGTCTTCGACATCCACCCCGAGCTCGACGTCGACGCGTTCACCTGGCTGTCCTTGGGCAGCAACGGGCGACGCGAGGCCGTGCTGAGCTCCGACCTGGATTCGGCCGCGGCGTTCGATGACGCGATCACGCCGGGCCAGGCGGCCGCCTACCGGGCCGCGTTCGGCGAGGTCAACGACCTGTTGGCGGCAGCCGGTCTGAGCAGCGACGAGCACGGCGCCAGCACCCAGCGGCAGCCCTTCGCACGGACGAATGCCGACTGGCGAGCCGCTGCCCGCGCCTGGCTGGCCGAGCCGACCAAGAACCAGGGCGCGATGATGACGTCGCTGCTGGTGGACGGTCGGCCGATCCACGGCGACCCCGGACTACCAGCGGTCAGCAAGGTGTTCAGCGACCTGCGGCAGCACCCCGGCACGATGCGGCTGCTGCTCCAGGAGTCGCTGTCCAAACGGGCCCGGATGCGGTCGGTGCGCGACGTCCTCGCCCGCCGTCCCGATACGTTCGACATCAAGACCCACGCCCTGCTGCCGATCGTCAACATCGCCCGCTGGGCCGCCCTGAGCGTTGGGTCGGCCGTGTTGCCCACCACCGAACGGCTCCGGGTGTCGGCCGGTTCGGCCATGCTGCCGACGGAACAGGCTGCCACCCTGGTCGAAGTATTCGACGTGCTGCAGCGTCTCCGGCTGCACCAGCAGATCGAGACTCTGCACGCCGGCGACACCCCGTCCGACGTGCTGCGGATGGACCGGCTCTCCCCCCTCGAGCGGAGCGTGATCGCCCAGGCCGTGCGCGAGATCTCGGCGGTCCAACGCCGGATGGACAACGTCGCGGCCTACGTCTCGCCCGAGGGCTGGGTCGGACCCGAGCCCCCGTGACCGGTCTCACCCCTCCCGCCCCGCGGCGGGTCGCGGTGATCGGTGACGTGGCGGGTCACCTCGATGAGCTGCGTACCGAGCTCGTCCGCCTGGGGGCCGACGCCGTCACCCTCGAGCTACCGCCCGGGCTGCTGGTCATCCAGGTGGGCGACCTGATCCACCGGGGACCCGACTCGACCGGGGTGGTGAGGTTGGTCGACCGCTACCTGAGCGACCAGCCGGCGCAGTGGGTGCAGCTGGTGGGCAACCACGAGGCGCAGTACCTCCGTCAGCCGGCGTTCGACTGGCCCGAGAAGCTGCCGACGCAGACCGCGGCCACCCTGCAGCACTGGTGGGCCCACGGGCAGCTGCGGGCCGCCGCGGCGATCTCCGCACCCACCGAGCGCTTTCTGGTGACCCACGCCGGCCTCACCCGCGGGTTCTGGACCGACGTCCTCGACCGCTTCACCGACCCTGCCAAGGTGGCCGCAGCGCTCAACTCGCTGATCGGGACCCACGAGGACGTGCTCTTCTCCGCCGGTCAGATGCTGGGTGGCCGTCGACCCGACCGGCTGGCCGGCCCGGTCTGGGCCTCGGCGGGCACCGAGCTGCTGCCGTCCTGGTTCGGTCACCCGCTGCCCTTCAGCCAGGTGCACGGCCACGCCAGCGCGTACGACTGGACGGAGCGGCGCTTCCGCACCAGCAAGGAGATCGCCCGGGCCACCGACGTCGACGAGCAGGCGAAGCACGCGACGGTCACCTTCGACGGCGGCCGGATCGTCGGCATCGATCCCGGGCACTCCCACACGGCCCGCCGTCCGTGGCGGGGGTGGGAGATCTCGCTCGATCCAGACGATCAGCCGGCAGCCTCGGTGCGCCCGACGTCGGGGACGTAGGTCACTAGCGCCCGGTTCCGCTTCACCAGCTCGCGACCGATCCGGTCCCCGGTGCGACGGTCGATGACGTCCCGCCAGATCTCGTTGTGACGGAACCATTGCCCGTCGACCAGGTCGAAGCCCTCGCCGACGGCGACCACCGAGTAGGAATGCGGTAAGGGGGTGGCGCAGCGGAGCTCACCTTCGAGGTAGCGCTCGCCCACGCCGACCCGGAGCTGGAAGGTGGTGTCGGTGTCGTTGCGGAACCTCAGGTCGACGTAGTTGTAGTAGACCGCGCACCCCACTCCCCACGGCAGCACCCGACCCTGGTCGGGGAACGGGTCGAAGGAGTGCTCGGAGCGCTCCGTCACCGTCAACGGACTGTGCAGCACCATCCAGTGCAGCAGGTTCGCCAGCTGGCAGATCCCGCCGCCGACCCCGGCGGTGGCGACACCGTTGTCGAGCAGCATGCCGTCGACGTAGCCCTTGCGACGGGTGGTCCGGCCGACGGTCCGGCAGAAAGAGAACTCCTCACCCGGGCCGATCACCAGCCCGTCGACGCACCGAACCGCGACCCGCAGGTTGGAGATCTTGTTGTGCTGCAACCACATCTCGGAAGCGCCGAGGGTGCGCAGCAGCAACGACCGGTGCTTGATCACCCTGACCGGCAGGGGGGACCGGTCGTGACGCCGGGCCAGTGGTGTGGTCGACCAGAGCCAGCGCCACCGCCGCCGGAGCCGGTGCAGCTCGACCGCCAGCGGGTAGACCGCCGGGAAGCGTTCGCTCCACCGCCGGCGGCGGCGGGGCGTGGTGGTCGGGCTCGAGGTCGAGATCGGCATGGCTGTCCTTCCGGCGTGTCCCGGCGGACCCGCGTCAACCTCGGAGAGGGTGAACGGGCCCGTTTGGTTGGGAACTCGGCCCTCAGGGGTCAGGATGGCTGGTCAGAGGCATTCTTGGAGCCATCGTCGCAGGAAATGGCGTGCCTCGTGGATGCGGGCCTTGACGGTGCCGAGCGGAACCCCGGTCTGCGCGGCGATCTCGGCGTAGGGCAGGTCGGCGAGATCACGCAGGACGACCGGAGCGACGAGCTCGGGGTGCCGCTGCTGTAACGCGTCGAGAGCCTCGAGCAGATCCAGCCGGGAGCCCGCGATGACGCTCGTCGTCCGCGGGTCCGGGACCTCGGGTGGCTCCGCCTCCGCCCGCTCGGACCACCGCCGCTTGAGCGCGGTGTAGGTCGCCCGCGCCGAATTGGACGCGATCGCGTTGACCCAGCCGAGAAAGCTCCCCCGCCCGGCGAACGTGGACAGCTTCGTCGCGAGGATGATCATCGTCTCCTGCGCCGCCTCCTCGGCGTCGGCCTGGCAGGGCAAGAACTTCGAGCAGCGCCGCCTGACCACAGGCGAGAGCAGGGTGAGCAGGTTCTCCATCGCCACCCGATCACCACCGACCGCCGCGGCGCGAAGCGCCTCGAGCCGCGCCGTCAGGTCGCCAGGGTCGTCGTGACCGCCGGAGCCGATCGGGTCCAGATCACCCATCAGACCAGCCGTAACCCAGCCTGGGCGAGCAGGCTGGTGATCTGGGTGGTGACGGCCGGGTCGCGCTCACCGGAGCTCAGCGTGATCAGCGCGATCCGGTCGTCGACGCGGACGATCCCGACCACGCCCCGGTCGGGACCGTCGTCGAGTGGCCGGGTGTTCCACCAGATCATCTCGTCGACCCCGCTCGTCGTCGGACGGTGCGAGTCGGTGATCCGGAGGCGATGGAGCGACCTCGGCGCGTCGACACACCCCGCGACAGCCGTGCGCAAGCCGGTGAAGTTGTGCGCGGCCCGCGCGGTCGACGTGAACCGGGCGACCACCTCCGCCGCGGTGGTCCGGTCGCTGGCGTAGGTGGCTGCGTATCC
Organism: Propionibacteriaceae bacterium; assembly: GCA_050996715.1. Taxonomy (GTDB): domain Bacteria; phylum Actinomycetota; class Actinomycetes; order Propionibacteriales; family Propionibacteriaceae; genus Microlunatus. The sequence goes on along the minus strand of JBPCRP010000160.1, from coordinate 1,623 downwards.
TGCGACCAGGTCGTCGGAGTCGGGGTCGACCGTCACGCAGGGAGTGATAGCCGCGGACGGCAGGGTGTCGTAGGCATCCACCTGACGGGCGACCGCCCACCCGCGTTCGAGGAACTCCCGCGGCTGGAGCAGGGCTCGTGCGGTGAAGGCGGGAGCCGCCCGGCTGGCGCTGGGACTGGGACTGGGACTGGAGCTCACGCTGGGGCTGGGAATCGGGCTCGTGCTCGGGCTCTGGCTCGGGGCCGTCGTACCGCTGGGCTGGGGTGTGGCCAGAGCCGACGGCGGGCCGGGAGTCGACCCGAGCGTCGTCGTGGTGGCCGGGCTCGCGAACGGGTCCGGCCAGCGGCTGTGCAGCCCGACGCCGAGCCCCGCACCGACGGCGCAGGAGAGGAACAGCGTGGCGGCCACGACGGTTCGCCGCATCGCTTCACTGCCTCCAGATCGCGCTCGGCCGGTGGGATCGTGCGATCAGCGACCTTACCCCGGACCTCTGCTGCGAGAATGGCCGCGACATGGAGGCCGTGGGGCGGTACCGGATCGTGCGCCAGCTCGGCGCCGGAGCGTTCGCCACCGTCTGGCTCGGCCACGACGACGACCTCGACGTGCCGGTGGCGATCAAGGTGCTGGCCGAGAACTGGACCCAGAACGCCGACGTCCGCCGCCGATTCGTCGACGAGGCCCGTGTCCTGCGCCGGATTCAGGACCCCCGGGTCGTCGTCGTCCACGACATCGGCTCGCTCGACGACGGCCGGCCCTACTTCGTGATGAACTACGCCGACGCCGGCACGGTGGCCGAGCTCGTCGCCGCTCCGGCCGACCGGTCGACGGCGCTGGCCACCGCGGTAGAGGTGGGTCGGGCGGTCCAGGTGCTGCACGACCACGACGTGCTGCACCGCGACGTCAAGCCGAGCAACCTGCTCCGGCACCGGCGCCGGGACGGCACCGAGCAGTTGATGATCGCGGACCTCGGCACGGCCAAGGCGTTGGCCGAGTCGTCGGGGCTGACCCTGTCGGCGGGAACCCCGGCCTACATGGCACCCGAGCAGGCGCACGGTCAACGGGCGCTGGACGTACGCGCCGACGTCTACGGGATCGCCGCCGTCGCCTACGCGCTGATCAGCGGCAGGCCGCCCTTTCCCGACGTCAGCGCGGTGAGCGACGTGGCCTTCCGCAACCCGGCGCGACATCCCGATCCCGTGGACACGGAGGGATCGGCGTTGGACGACGTCCTGCGCTCGGCGCTCGCCTTCGACCCCGACGAACGCCCGGCCACGGCCACCCAGCTCGCGGAACAATTCGGGCGCTTGCGCCGCGGAGACCAGGACGCGACCCGGCTGGAGCACCGGCCGGGCGAGCGGGCCGCCGTGACGACCAGGCCCGACCGCGCGGTAGCGAAGCTCGTCGGTCTCGCCGTGGTCGTGATGATCCTGGCCGCGGTGCTCACCTGGTTGATCTTGGGACTGTTCGGGTGACCGAACCTCAACCCACCGCGCAGGTCAGACTTCCAGACGTGCCGCCGCATTGAGGAGACGGTCGATCTCGGCCGCATTGGGAGCGGTGGCCGGGCCCCGGCGGGTGACCGCGAGCGCCGCCGCGGCGTTCGCCCGCCGGGCGGCCGCGACG
>JBPCRP010000017.1:0-5867 GCA_050996715.1 Propionibacteriaceae bacterium | reverse complement strand
CGCCCGAGCAAACGAGGCGGACCGATCCCTCGTGCTCACCATGCTGCAGTCCCTTCCCGGCGGACGAATGGCCCGCATCGGCCTTCGCTGAACCTGCCGATCTGTCTGATCGGGATCAGCCGCAAAGGGACGAATGCGGGGACGAATCGTCTCGCGAGGGCTATGACCGACGAAGAGCAACCACACTCAACGAGCACCCTGCATCAGGCTTGGCCGACAGGTTCACGCCTGCGACCGAGATTTCAGCGGGTTGGGGGTTCGATTCCCTCGCGGCGCACAGATGGCCTAGTCAGACGATGTTTGGCTTCGCCACCGGGCGACTCGATTGCGGTCCAGGTGACGAATGCTCCAAGTAGGTCCTCAGTCCTGCGTGGTGCGGCGCAGCCCCCGGGCGCCTGTGCTGGCCAGTGCCTCCGGGTCCCAGGACTAGGCGAGCGCATCGGCAGCGTCGGCGAGCAAGACGAGCCGGCGGGAGATGGTGGCAGTCATGATGACCTCCTGGGTTCGCGACCGTCCGACGACGGCCTCACTCCCCCAAGGCAGCGGTCTGTCCGCGAGTGGCCACGCATGGCGCGATGTTCCGATCGCTCTTGGCCCCATCGGTGGGCGCTCTCCCGCGCTGGCTGTTCGCCGTAAAACGATCCCTCAGACCGGACGCGACCATGGTTGCAGTGCCCCTACTACTAGGAAGCGTTCCCGAACGCACACAACTGCCGGCGTCGGAATGTCCCTGAAGGTCCGGGAACCGAAAGGTTCTCAGACGAGGCCCGACTCGTAGGCAACCACGACGGCCTGGACGCGGTCGCGGAGGCCGAGTTTCATCAGGACTCGCGCGACGTGGGTCTTGACGGTGGTTTCGCCGATGAATAGTTCGGCTGCGATCTCGGCGTTGGACAGGCCTCGCGCGACCAGACGCAGGACGTCGATCTCACGTGGCGTGAGCCGGTCGAGCGTCGCCGTTCCAGTTTGTGGCGCACCTGTGGTGAAGCGGTCCACCAGTCGCCGGGTGAGAGCGGGGGCGAGCAGTGCGTCGGCACCACGGGCGACCTGCCGGATCGCGATCACGATGTCCTCACCGGGCATGTCCTTGAGCAGGAACCCCGAGGCCCCGGCCCGCATCGCGCGGTAGACGTACTCGTCGAGATCGAAGGTCGTCAGCATCACGACCCGGGTTGGCGTATCCATGGCTGCGATCCGTGTCATCGCATCGAGGCCGTCGAGGCCGGGCATCTGCACGTCGAGGAGCAGGACGTCGGGTGGGGAGGCCGCCACGAGCGCGACTGCCTCGTCACCGTCGGCTGCCTCGCCGATGATCTCGATGTCGGGCTCGCCTTCGAGGATCATCCGCAGTCCGCTGCGCACCAGCGGCTGGTCGTCGGCGATGACTACGGTAGTCACCGCTCAACTCCGTCCACGCGCTGACTGTGCAGCACGGCATACACCTCGAAACCGCCACCCGTACGAGGTCCCCAGCGCAGCGCGCCTCCGCGGGTCGCGACCGTGTCGCGCAGCCCCCGCAGGCCACTGCCGCTTCCGGGAACGCGGCCTGGCCGGGTCGCCGCGCAGTTGCGGACCACGATCCTCGCGCCGCCGGCATCTCCGCGTACCGCCACTTCCACTTCCGCTCCGGGCGCGTGGCGCAGCACGTTGGTCAGTGCCTCTTGGACGACCCGGCATGCGAGCAGTCGCTGCTCGGGATCCAGGAGCTCGAGCTCGGCCACGTCGGCGTTGATGGTCACACCCGCTGCCCGGGTTCGTTGCAGCAGCGCGGCGAGGCCGCCCGCCGCCTCCCCCCGCATGGCCGCCAGGCCGTCACGTGCCGCTGCCGCGATGGTGGCCATCACCTCCTCGATCCTGGGGTCGGTCGAGGGCATCCGCCGTGCTGCACCGGCCTGCAGTGCCACCACGGTCAGGCTGTGCCCGAGCTGGTCGTGCACCTCACGTGCCATCCGCAGCCGCTCCGCGACGACGGCGCGTTGCACGGCCATCGTCTCCTGCCCGGCGAGCAGCTGGTTGTTTACCCGGCTCTGCTCCACCAGCCTGCTGACCTCGTTGACGACCAATCCGCCAAGCCAGGAGATGAGGATGATGACCGCCTCGCCGAAGGGATCGCCCGTTCCGACACCGACGAGCTGGCCGAGCCAGCACACGAGAAGTCCGATCACGGCGATGCGCCGGGTGGAGAGGGCGGCGACCGCGAACCCCGCGGCCAACGCCATACCGGCGCCGCTGAGCGAGCCGTCCAACGGCGCGACCAGACGCGAGAAGGCCACGGCGGCACACCACGCCACCGTGACAGCGACCAGCGGCCGCCACCACACCATCGCCAGCGGAACGCAGACCGCCAGGCTCGCCAGCACCGCCACCCACGCAGGGGTTGCCAGCGGCAGTACGACGGTCGACTCCAGTGCCAACCCGGACCCGATGGCCCCGGCACCGATCACCACCCACGGTTGGGCGGCCACCCGCAGCGGGCTCAGGTGGTCGGTTGGGCACGGCGCCGGCTCGGCTGGTACATCGACCGAGGCGGTCAGAACGACGGCCTCCTCCCGGGTCCGGACCAGGAGCTGACGCGCCGCCTGCTCGATCGCTCCCGGTTCGGCACCACCGTCCGCGCTGTCCGCCAGAGCGCTCAGTCCGTCGAGTAGCGCAGGCTGGAGTCGCTCCGCGGTCTCCAGCCGCTGTGCCAGAACGGCCGCCTGACGCTGCACGCGCTGCTCCTGTCCGATCAGTTTCCGCTGATCATCGAGAGCGGTCAGCCGCCCCCGCCGTACCATGACGACCCGGCCCACCGCCGTGGGCAGCACGCCGGTGAACGTCGTCAGGAAGATGATGCCGTTGACCAGCGCCCAGCCGGTCATGGTGGGTAGGTCGATCGCCAGGCCGACCAGCAGCGGCAGCAGACCGCCGAGAGCGACCGCGCGGCCCCTTCCGTGGGCGCCGATGGAGAATGACGCGAACATCAGCGCGAACAGCCACACCCCGCCGCTGTCCTGCGCGTCTGGCCAGAGCACGGTCTGGGCCGACGTACCCAGTGCACAGAATGCCGCGATGACGCAGAGCGAGACGACTGGCCGGACCCGGCGCACCGCCAGGACCGCGAGCAGCGGCGCTCCGGCCGCACCGAACGCCAACAGCCCGGTCGTGTCCCCGTGCAGGACCACGGCCTCCAGGGCCGCGGCCAGCACGAAGCCCACGGCTAGTGCGACATCCCCTCTGGTCAGGCCTTGCACCCATCACAGCCTAGACAGTCGCGCGCGACCTGGGGTCCTCCTTGGGAAGGACTCCGCAGGGAGGACCGGATCCGGCCTGTAGGTCGACGACCGGGCGCAGAGCCGCCCCTAGCGTCGGTTGCGCCCCCTCCCATGAAAGGAACCCTCATGACCGCCACAACCCTCCGACCCGAGGTCCGCACCGACGCGTCCTGGCTGCGCATCACCTTGGTCGGCATCGCCCTCGCCATCATCGGACTCCTGATGATGGGGCTGACCATGCTGCTGGCGCCGACCACCAGTGCAGGCGACTTCCAGCACGCCTCGGACTACGTGCTCACCGCGGCCGCACTCCCGCAAGGCGTGGGGCTGCTCCTGGTGACGCTCGGCTTTCACCGGCTCCAGCACGGCCGTGACGGTCGACTCGGCACCGTGGGCGTCTGGATCTACGGCGTCTGCATGACCGAGCTCATCATCCAGTGCATGGCCTCGGTCGCCGCCGGCTCCGAGCTGGTGTGGGGGCCGGTGTACCCGCTGTGCGCACTCGGGTTGATGGTCGGCCTCGCGCTGCTGGCCACCGGATCCTGGCGTGTAGGTCTGCTCCCGAAGTGGATGCTCGGCGCCTGGCCACCCCTGGGACTCGTGGGCTCCTTCCTCGGCATCGGCCCGATCCCTCTCGTCTTCGTGGTATTCCTCGTGGTTCTCGCGTTCGCGCTCCCCCGGCGCCTCCGCAGCCAGACCGTCTGAGGCCCTCCCGCGAGTTGGACCGCAGCACAGTTCCCGATCTGCCCAGCCAAATCGTGCGGACCGCCATCCGCACGCCCAGCGGGTGACCGCATGCTCAAGCCGACGCCCTTCCAGTCCAACTACACCCTCACGGCGCACGGCTGGAGGCTCCCGGCCGGTCCAGATCACGGAAGTTCTCCGTGCGCCCGGTAGCGGAACCGCTACCGGTAGACCCTTCAACGCCGCCCGGACCGGAGCTGACCTCGGCGGGCCGTTTGGTCCGCGCCTCAGCGACCGCGCATCGCCCCTAAACCACGTTGCGACCAACGCTCGACGACCTCCGCGCATGCGGCCCTCCGTGCATTCGCAGGCGCGCCGGACCCCGCGTATCACCGTCAATCGCGGGCCACGGTGCTCCCGGTGCTTGGTCCATCTCTGTCCGTACGCCGAACGGCCTGCGGCGACGCCGGAGCCGGCTGAACGGTTGAACCCGCTCGTCCCGCAGGTGATCGGCACGCGGAGTGTGCCACAACGGGATCGCACTACGGGATCATCTACCGGACGTTCTGTCTCGCTCCCTCAAATCAGACGCTGTGTCAACCTGCGGCCGTCACGGCTCGTGCTCGTGCGAGAGCCAGATCTCATTGGGGTCGACCACTCGGATCAGGCACTGGCCTTCGAACGTCGTCGACGGGTACGTACTCCACGCTGGGGCCCTCGACCCACTCGCAGATCATCTAGTCGTCCTCCTGCGCGCGTCGTCGACTCCGGCGGTGGACGTAACACCCCGCCCAGACCCCGACGAGCCGTCTCTCACCCCCGAGGACGTTCGCGCAGGCCGCGGCCTTCTTCGGCTGAACGGATCAGCCGTCCCAGCGCGGCTGCCCTGGCTCGGCACCGGTCAGCCCAAGCTCGAGCGCTCTCGCTATCGCGGACTCACGGTCGCTGACCCCGAGCTTGGTGAAGATATGGGTGATGTGGTTGCGCACGGTCTTAGAGCTGACCACCAGTTCGCGGGTGATGTTGGTGTTCGTCCGGCCCGCCGCCATCATCCGCAGCACCTCGGTCTCGCGTTCGCTCAGCCCTCCGACCCGCGTGGGGAAAGGTAACGCGCCACCCGCGACGAGCTTAGCGAGCCCTCCTGCGAGTTCCGGACCGACCACTAGCCCGCCTTCGGCCACGGTGCGCAGCCCGGCCACGATGGCCGCCTGGTCCGAGCCTTTGACCAAGTACCCCCCAGCACCTGCCTCGAAGGCGGCCCGGAGCGCCCGTTCGTCCTCGTACATGGTGAGCATCAGCACGGCGCAGCATTGACCTGCTGTCCGCAAACGACGCACCACCTCGACGCCGCTCATGTCCGGCAGGTTGAGGTCGAGCAGGACCACGTCGGGCTCTGTGTCGGTCACCAGCTCGACCGCCTCGGCACCACACGTGGCGAGGCCGACAATCTCCACCCCAGCGTCCTCGAGACAGGCCACCAGGCCACGTAGGTAGACCGGATGGTCGTCGACCGCTACGACTCTCAGCGATGACGTGGTCACGAGAGGTCCGCCTTCAGCGGCAGTCGGGCGATGAGCCGGGTGCCGGCGGCGGTGCTGTCCACCTCGAGGGTCCCCCCGACCTCAACGGCCCGCTGCCTCATCGAGCCCATCCCGGTGCCGCCCGGGCGGTCCGCCGCCCCGCCCCTGCCGTCGTCGATGACGACCACAACGAGGGCCTGGCCCTCCACCCTGACCGTGACCCGGGCCCAACCCGCTCTGGCGTGCCGGGCGACGTTGGTCAGCGCCTCACAGCCGATCCGGTACGCCGCAACCTCTACCGCGGCCGGCAGTGACTCAGGCAACACCACCTGGACGTCGACCGGGCAGCCAGTCCGCGACTCGAACGTGTGTGCCAGACCGCGCAGGGCATCGGCGATCCCGAGCTCGT
>JBPCRP010000005.1:0-2964 GCA_050996715.1 Propionibacteriaceae bacterium | reverse complement strand
CTCAGCCGTGGGGGATGGTCTGGACGGGCGCTCCCAGCCCAGCGAGGTCGTGATCAGCGGGTCGAAGCCCGCCCCGGTCAGGAAGGCGATCTCCCCGGCTGACGTCGTCTCGTCGACGTAGCCCAGCAGCAGCTCGATGCCGGCGAGATCCAGCCAGCGGATGGTCTCGGCGAGCAGCCATCTGGCCAGCCCCCGGCGTCGGACCGCGGGCTCGACCCAGACGTTCCCGATGTCGGCCACGCTCGGCCCGCGGGCGAAGCGGCGGTGCTCGGTGAGGGTGGTGTCCACCTCGAGGTAACCCCAGCGTCGCTCGGAGTCGACCGCGCTGAACCGGGTGCCCGCGGCGCCGACCGACCGGGTGACGTGCAGCTCGGGCCAGGGGGTGCGGCCGCGTCGCCGGTCCGCGGCGAGCGTCGCCACCCGGACCACGAGGATCTGTTCCTCGCGACCGCCGACGAATCCGGCGTCGGTAAGCAGCCGCCGTACGTGCGGCCAGACCTCCGGCACGCCGTACGCCGCCGGCGCGGGCAGTCCGCCGTTCGCGTACTGCCGGCGGGCCTGCCAGCCGTCCAGCTGCCGTACGCAGGCCTGAACGAGTTGGGCCCCGGCCGCCTCGTAGTCGTAACGAGGCCCGGTGGTGGGCCAGCAGAGCAGCCAGCGAATCTCACCCGCGCCGCGGTAGTCCGGACCGATCTGGTCGGCGTCGCAGTACCGGACGAGATGGGCGGCCGCCACGATCCGGCGGTGCTGCTCGGCGATCAACGTCAGTCGGGTCTCGACCCAGGGATCGACCACGTACTCATCGGGTTCGCGCTCCAGCTGGGAGAGCACGGTGCTGACCGGCACGCTCAGGCCCGGCAGGATCGCGGCGAGGTGGGCGTTGACGAGGTCGGTGACCTGGTCGCGGTCGCTGCGCTGGAACGGCCGGACGGTCGTCTGCGGACCGGCGGGTGCGGCGGCTGCGACGGCGCCGGGACCGGGCATGGGGGCCTCCTCGGAACGCGCCGCAGGGACGCGTGGTGATCATTCCGCTACCCGTGCGGCACACCCTCACCGTACCCCGGCCGATCCCCGCCGCAGGGTGGACGTCGGCGTGCGCGGCCGGGCGGACCCGGACAGCACGCCGCCCGGTGCGCGTGATGCGCACCGGGCGGTGGACTGACCTCTTCGGCCTCGGCGGGAACAACCGAGACCGGCCAGGATCAGGACGTGGGGAGCAGGACCTGGTCGATGAGGTAGACGGTGGCGTTGGAGGTCTGCACGTTGCCGCAGACGACCTTGGCCTTGGGGCCGACGGTGAAGTCCTCACCCGAGCCCTTGATCGTGATGGACTGCCCGTTCAGAGTCTTGTGGGTGCCGGCGAGCTGGTCGGGGCTGAGGCGACCGGGAACCACGTGCAGGGTGAGGACCGAGGTGAGCAGCTTCTTGTCACCCAGCGCCTTGGTCAGCGTGGCCTGGTCCATCGCCTTGAAGGCGTCGTTGGTCGGCGCGAACACGGTGATGTTGTCGGTGGTGTTCAGGGTGTCGCCGAGGCCGGCCTTGCCGACGGCGGTGACCAGGGTCGAGAGCAGCGGGTTGTTGCTGGCCGCGGTGGCGACCGGGTCACTCGACATACCGTCGAACGAGCCCTTGCCGGAGGCCGGGACCGAGGCGCAGCCGGGGCCGAACGGAGCGTCGGCCGAGCTGGCCGACGCGCTGGCCGACTCGCTGGGCGACATCGAGGGGCTTTCCATCGGGGCGCTGGACGACGCGGCGGAGGCGGACGGTTGCGCCGCCGGAGCCTGGGCGGTGGAGCTGCCACAGGCGGTGATGCTGAGCGGAAGGACCACCACGGCCGCGAGAGCGGCGAGCTTGGTGGCGCGGGTCTTGATGATCATGATGATTTCTCCTGGGTGCTGAGTTGCGAAGGGTGGTGCCTTGTTGTCGATCATGGTTCGGGCCGCTGGGCCGATCGGATTGGCTGCCGCGGTCGACCATGATCACGATGCGGTCACGTGCTCGTGCGGATCACTGCGAGATGAAGATGATCTGGTGCCAACCCCGGGCTCCGTCGGGGAAGACCTTGGTCCGCTTCTCGGGCTGGGTGGCCCCGGACCTGTCGGTCGCTCTGACCTCGGCGGAATGCTGACCGGCCGGACCGTCGTAGCCGAAGGTCCACTGCCGCCACAGATCGATCCCGGCCGCGTCGGCGAGCTTGGCCTGCTGCCACGGCCCCCCGTCGATCCTGATCTCGACCTTCTCGATCCCACGGTGCTGCGCCCACGCCACCCCGGCCAGCACCGGCTTGTCCTTGGGCAGCGTGGACAAGGACTTGGGTACGTCGATCCGGCTCTGGGTGAGGATCGGTGCGTCGGTGGCCCAGCCGCGGTCGGTCCAGTAGGCCGAGCGCTTCGCGTAGGTGGTGAACTCCAGACGTTCCAGCCACTTCGTGGCCGAGACGAAACCGAAAAGGCCCGGGACGAGCATGCGCGCCGGGAACCCGTTCTTGTCCGGCAGCACCTGGCCGTTCATACCGACGACGATCATGGCGTCGCGGCCGTCATTGACTGCCTGATAAGGAGTGCTGCAGGTGTAGCCCGAATCCAGCGAGTAGCTGTAGACCTGGTCCACCCCGGGTTGCACCCCGACCTTCTTGATGATCTCGCTGAACGGAACCCCGAGCCAGGTGGCGGTGCTGACGTAGGGTCCGCCGACCTCGTTGGAGACGCAGGTCATGGTGATCGTGCGTTCGATCATGGGCATCGCCAGCAGGTCGGCATAGCTGAGCGAGATCGGGTTGTCGACCATGCCGTCGATGCTCAGCGTCCAGCTGGAGGAGGAGATCCGCGGCGTCACCAGGCTGATGTCGACCCGGTAGAAGTCGGGGATCGACGTGACGAAAGGGGTGTTGCCAGCGACCTGGGCGCCCGCGGGGATCGCCTCGGCCGCCGAGACCGGTGCCGGTAGCGTGCCGCCGGCCGCACC
>JBPCRP010000054.1:0-58820 GCA_050996715.1 Propionibacteriaceae bacterium | reverse complement strand
CAGACGGCGGCGTCGCTCCAGAACGACGTGGAATCCTGCGCCCCGAAGTCCTTGTGCGGTGGCATCTTCTTCAGCACGTCGGGCACCACGTAGGGGATCAGGCCGTCCGCGGCGCGTTGCTCGGCGTTGACGTCACACAGCCAGTCGCGCAGGAACGTGGACACGTCGAACAGGTAGGACGCGGTCGGCGAGAAGACCGCGAGGTCGCCCGTCCAGCCAAGTCGCTCGTCCCGCTGCGGGCAGTCGGTGGGGACGTCGACGAAGTTGCCCCGCTGACCCCACACCACGTTCTGGTGCAGCTGGTTGAGCATCGGGTCCGAGCACTCGAAGGTACCGATCCGGGTCAGGTCGGAGGAGACCACAACCGCGACCAGGTCGCCGGCGGTCAGCTCACCGGGCCACCCCTCGACCTCGGCGTAGCGGAACCCGTGGAAGGTGAACGTGGGCTCGAAGAGGTCGACCCCGCCGCTGAGGACGATCGAGTCGGTGGCCTTGGCCGAACGCAGCGGCCGGGTGCCCAGCTCGTCGTTCTCCAGGACCTCGGCGTGTCGCAGGGTGATGGCCGACCCCTCCTCACCAGAGACGGTGAACCGGATCCAGCCGACGAGGTTCTGGCCGAAGTCGACCAGGGTCTTCCCGGACGGAGAGGTCCAGACCCGCACCGGAGCGATCTCCTCGTGCCGGACCACCGGTGGCCCGACGTACGGAGTGAGCAGGTCGGTGTCGAAGGGCCGCACCTGGGCCGAATCCCAACGCTCATCGGCGAAACCCGGCTGCTGCCAGCCGCTGGTCATCAACCGGGCGTCGATGTGCTGGCCGTCGTACAGGTCGTCAGCCAGCACGGCCGAGGGTCCGCTCGTCCAGCTGGCGTCGGTGCCGACGGTCTGGCGGTGGCCGTCAGCGAACTCCAGGTCGAGCTCGGCGATGGCCCCCAGCTGAGAGCCGTAGAAGGAGTCTGCCCCCGACCAGCCCAGCCGGCCCCGGAACCAGCCGTTGCCCAGGGCCAGACCGAGCACAACGGGGCCACGGATCGACAGCAGGCGTTCCAGGACGTCGTACTCGCGGTAGCGGATCCGCCACTCATAGCTGGACCACCCGGGGGTCAGCACGTCAGCAGACACGGCACTGCCGTTGATGCTGGCCTCGACCAGGCCTTGCGCGCTGACCCGCCACGTCGCCGCCACCAGGTCACCGTGACCGGTCTCCCACTCGAATTCTCGGCGTAGCAAGGGCGCCTGAGGGTACGAGTCGGATCCGATCAGCTCGGCGGACCAGACGTGCGTCATGTCGTTCCTTTCGTCGGGGGTGGTCGGTGGTCGGTGCGGCATCAGCCCTTCACCGCCCCGGAGGTCATCCCGGCCACGATCTGCCGGTTGAAGAAGATGTACATCACCAGTGGGGGAATCGTGATCAGCAAGATGTTGGTGAACAGGAGGTTCCACTGGTTCAACGTCTGGCTCTGGAAGTTGTAGAGCGTGAGCTGGACCGTGACTCCGGCGTTACCGGGCAGGAAGTAGAGCGGATTCTGGAAGTCGTTGAAGACGACCACCGCCTGCACCACGATTACGGTGATCACCACCGGTCTCATCAGGGGCAGGATCACGGTGAAGAACAGCCGCAGCGGCCCGGCTCCGTCCACCACGGCCGCCTCGTCGAGCTCACGGGGGATGCCGGCCACGAAGGACCGGAACAGCAGGACGGAGAAGGAGAGTCCGAACGTGACCTCGATCAGGATCATCCCCGGCATGGACTTGAACAGACCGAGCGACTGCAGCACCCAGATGGTCGGCACCACAGCCGGCGGGATGATCAATCCGGCCAACACGAAGAACTCGACGAGGTGGTTCAACCGCGACTGGCGACGCTGCAGCACGAAACCGGTCATCGCGGCCAGCACGACCATGATCGCGACACTGGCCACGGTCAACGTCGTGCTGTTGATGAACGCCCGCAGCACGACGGAGTTTCCCACCGCCAGGACCTGTTTGATGTTGTCCAAGATGACCCAGTGGGTCGGCCAGCTGAAGGCCAGGTTCGAGGCTTCCTTGGTCGACTTGCCCGCGGTGAGCAGGATGAAGACGAACGGGACAAGGAAGATGACGGCCGAGGCGAGGATCGCGATCAGGCCGACGGTCCACCGGGTCGAGGTCTTTCTCACTGCTGGGCCCCCCGCCGGTTGAAGTACATGGACATCGGGACGACGATCAGGGCAACCACCAGGAAGAGCACCACGTTGCCTGCGGTCGAGAGGCCGTAGAAGCCGGCTTGGTACTGCTTGTAGATCACCGACGCGATGACGTCGCTCGAAAATCCGGGGCCACCGTTCGTGGTGGCCCAGATCAGGTCGAACGAGCGCAGCCCGCCGATCAGGGACAGCAGGATGACCGTGGTCGTCGCCGGCCGGAGCAGCGGCAGGGTAATCCTGAAGAAGAGTTGTCGGCTGGTCGCGCCGTCCACCTGGCCGGCCTCGTAGTACTCCTGCGGGATGGCCACCATGCCGGCGATGTAGATCAGGGTGGCGATGCCGACCCCCTTCCAGATGTCGATCATGGCCACCGAGTACAGGGCGAGACTCGGGTTGGTCAGCCAGCCGGGACCCGTGATCCCCACCAGCGCCAGCGTGTTGTTGACCAACCCTCCGAACGGGTTGAGCAGGATCTTGAAGGTGATGCCGACGCCGATGGTCGACACCAGGACCGGGAAGAAGACCACCGACCGGAGATAGCCGCGTCCGATCAGGCGGGACGTCAGCAGGACAGCCAGCAGCATTCCCAGCACGACCTTGGCGCCGGAGGTGAGGAACGCGTAGATGAAGGTGTGGGTGAACCCGCTGATCAGGTTCTCCTCACCGAAGAAGGTTTTGAAGTTTTCCAGTCCGATGAACTCGGTGCTGAACAGGGTCCACCGGGTCAGACTGAAGTAGAACGAGGCGAAGGTGGGGATCGCGAACAAGACGAGGAACAGCACGGCGGGTGCGACGTAGAACCACAGCGGGTAGGGACTCCGCCGCCGCCGTCGGCGTGGCGTGGTCGACGTCGTGGCCACGGCTGGCTGGGTAAGGGTGGAAACCATCGGAGCCTCCAGGGCAGTCGGAAGAAGCTGATCGCTGGGCGGGACACCTTCGGGGCGGCCGAGCTGCGCTCGCCCCGAAGGTGTTCACTTCATCACCAACCAGGAAGGCCCAGCTGCTGGGCCTGCTTCTTCACGTCCGCGTCATAGCTCTTGGCTCCCTCTTGACCGGTCTTGATACCGGAGCCGACCTCCACGGTGATGCTTTCCAGGTTCGGGCCCTTGATCGGCGACAGGAATTCCAGGGCCGGGCTCACCTTCTTGTTGTCGAGGTAGGGCTGCATGTCCTTGACGGCTTGCGGGACGCTGCTCGGCAGCGTGCACGAGCTGATCGCGTACGGGCCGCTCACGTCGCCGGCCGTCTGCTGGACCTTGCAGCCATCGCTGGAGTTGACGTAGGCGACGAACTTCTCCGCCGCAGCCAGCTTGTCCCCCTCCGTCGTCTTCGGAATGTAGAGCGCGTTCGGCAGCCACAGTGTCATCTGGGTGTCTGCAGCGTTCTGCGCGGGGAGGGGGAAGAACCCGACATCGTTGATGTTGTTCGGATAGTTCTGCTTCACCACTGAGATGGCGTTGGTGAGCATCGGGTAGTGCGCCGCCTTACCGGTCGCGACGGCCTTGACCCCGTCGTCGTAGGTGGCTGAGGCGAAGTCCTTGTTGTAGTAGCCGGCCTTGGCGGTCTGTTCCTGGTTGAGGAACGCCTGCAGTGCAGGCTGATTGACGTACTTGGACTTGTTGGCCGTGTAGTCGGCGGCCCAGTTCGGATCTTGAGCGGCCACGTTCGCGAAGTCGCCCAGCACGAAGAGTTGGGACGTCCAGGTGTCCCCGAAGGTCTGCTCGATCGGCGTCACCTTGCCGTCGGCCAAGATCTTCTTGTTGTTTGCCTCGAACTCCGCCCACGACGTCGGCACCTTCAGGCCGAGCTTGGCGTAGACCTTCCGGTTGTAGAGCACTCCGCCGGCGAACGTGGTCCCGAGCGGAGCACCGTAGGTGCCCTTGTCGGTACTGACCACCGACTTCATCTGGTCCGAGAGTTCGCTGACCCAGGGCTGGTCGGTGAGCGGAGCCAGCTGCGCATCGGGGTTCAGGGCCTTGAACAGGGACCCGGAGTTGTAGTAGAAGACGTCGGACATCTCGCCGGTCGCCAGTTTGGTCTTGTTCAGGTTGTCGCCCTCGGTCCCGGCAGGCTGGGTCTCGAAGGTCAGCTTGATGTTCGGGTTGGCGGCCGCAAAACCGTCCGAGAGCGCCTTGAACAGCGCGTCGTTTGCAACACCGGCGGGATACAGCACGCTGATGTTGGTGGTCCCGCTGGAACCCGAACCACCGCTGTCGCCGCCGATCGAACCGACCGAGCAACCGGTGGCCGTCAGGGACAGGGCTGCGAGCGCACCGAGCGCACCCGTGACCAGGCGTCTGCGACTGGAACCTATCACTTCTTTACCTCCTCGTAAAGATGATGAGCATGAGCACCGTGACTCGTATTGAAACGGTTCATCGGTGGTCGCCAACCTAACATCCGGCCATGCGTCGCCGTCAAGGCTTCTCGACGAGAGATGTCCGAATCGAGACCTGGGGGTAGCCACCCGGTGGGTCAGCGCGGGAGCGGTGGAAACGCGTCGTCAGGGAGCGTCTGACCCACCTCGAGACCGAGCGCAGCCGTGCAGACGTGCGGGCGACCGTCGAAGGTCAGGTTGCGGTCGACGTAGATCACCACATGGGCGAGTCGAGGATCGTCGGTGTCGTTGGGGTTGGCGGTGTGCGGGGTGTACCCGTGGTGGAACGTCACGTCGCCGGCCCGTAGCGGGATCGTCACCCGCGGCGCGAAGATCAGGTCGGGCGCCACCCCGAACAGGTCGGTGGCATCGGTGAGGTCGACGGCTCGGAGGTCGGTGCGGTCCTGCTGCCCGGGGATGAACGACATGCAGCCGCGTTCGAGCGGCACGTCGACCAGAGCGACCCAGGCGGACAGGCTGTGTCGACAGTCGGCGTGCGGCCAGTACGGTGCGTCCTGGTGGTACTGCGTCGCGGCATGGTTGTGGGGCCGCTTCATCAACAGCTGGTCGTGCCACAGTCGCAGCGGGATCCCGGCGAGCTGGGTCGCGGCCGCGGCGAGCCCAGGATGCAGGGTCAGCTCGCCGAGCACGGGGTCTTGGCGCCACGTGTTCACCACCTGCTTGAAGGTGGGGTCGGCTGCGTTCAGTGCGGTCCCGTGCTCGTAGGCTTCCGTGGCCGCCGCGGCGTAGCGCTCGACCTCCGCCGGGCCGAGGACACCGCGCACCTGGACGAATCCGTTGCGTCGGTAACTGTCGACGACCGCGGCGGAAAGCGGCGCGGAGCCGGCTGAGGGGGACGAGTCCGGACCGATCTGGAACGGGGCTTCGGATCTGCTGGTGGCGGTCATGTTCCGATCGTGCCGTCGAACCGGCCTGCTGACCAGCACAGATCGTGCAGGTTGTCCGACGATCGGGGAATGCCGGCGTGGGGAGTGAGCGAGGAACGGCGGACCCGGGCCGAGGTGGTCGGCGGGCCCGTCCCGATCGCTGCCTGCCGCCACGCCATCAGCGAGCCGGTCCCCGGGTGGGGCCGGGTGACCTGGTGGTGATCCGCGCTCGCCCGGTTGCTGCTGATCGAGCTCGCCCGGCCGAGGAGCAGGTCGGTCCTCGGGTCCCGATGATCAGCACCGGGGTCCGGGCGAGTCTGCAGACGATCACCGACGATCTGGCTCGCGGGTGGACGGTGCATGAGCTGGGGCAGGTCGCGGGGCTGAGCGCGTTCTCGCTCTACCGCCGGCTCCGGGCCGAGCTCGGGACGACGTGTGAGAATCCACCCATGGCCGGACCGTCGCAGGCGAGCATTCGCGACGTCGCCGAACGAGCGGGGGTCGCGCTCGGCACCGTCTCCAACGTGCTCAACCGACCCGAGAAGGTCGGGCCGGCCACGCTGGCCCGGGTCCAGGCCGCGATCGAGGACCTGGGCTTCGTCCGCAACGACGCCGCTCGTCAGCTCCGGGCCGGGCGCAGCCGGTCGATCGGGTTCATCCTGCTCGACGTCCGCAACCCGTTCTTCACCGACGTCGCGCGGGGCGCCGAGCAGCGGGCCGCCGAGCACGGCTTGGCGGTGCTGCTGGCCAACAGCGACGAAACCCCCGACCGCGAGTCGGCCTACCTCGACCTCTTTGCGTCTCAACGGGTGCAGGGCATCCTCGTCTCCCCGATCGGTAATGTGCGGGAGCGCCTGGAGCGGCTGCGCCGCCACGGTATCCCGACGGTGCTGGTGGACCGCCAGGCCGAGGACAACGCCTTCTCCTCGGTCTCGGTCGACGACGTGGCCGGGGGCCAGCTCGCGGTGCATCACCTGATCGACCAGGGTTGTCGCAGGATCGCCTTCGTGGGTGGGTCTCTGGGGATCCGGCAGGTCGCCGACCGGCTGCTCGGCGCGACCCGCGCGGCCGCCACCCGCCCCGACGTGACGCTCGAGGTGCTGCTGCACGACGGGCTCACGGTGCGGGACGGTCGACTGGCCGGTGAGGAGCTGGTAGGCCGGACCGCGGACAGGCTGCCGGACGGCCTGTTCTGCGCCAACGACTTGCTCGCCGTCGGCATCCTGCAGTCGCTGACCATGCGGGCCCGGATCGACGTGCCGGGCGAGATCGCTTTGGTCGGCTACGACGACATCGACTTCGCGAGCGCCACGGTCGTCCCGCTCACGTCGGTGCGGCAACCGTCGTTGCTGATCGGGCAAACTGCGGTCGACCTGCTGGTCGAGCTGATCGGCGCCGATCCGGGGACCGAGGAACCCCGGGCCGTCGTCTTCGAGCCCGAGCTCGTCATCCGCGAGTCGAGCCGACGCAACCGACCGAGCGTGGCTGCGACGAGGCCTAGGCGCCGGCGGCGCCAGGGCCTCGAACCCGAGTGAGAGCTCAATGGGGCTTCTTGGTCTGGATGTAGATAACCAGGGAGATGATCGCCCCGATGATGGAGCCGATCCAGCTGGAGGGCTGCACGAAGCCGCCGCCCTGGTGGAAGATCAGGTAGCCCAGGAAGCCACCGACGAACGAACCGACGATTCCGAGCAGCAACGTCTGCAACACGGTCATGGACTGCCTGCCGGGCACGACGGCCCGGGCGATGAAGCCCGCGATCAGGCCGATGATGATCAATCCGATGATGGTGCCGAGCATGAGACGCCTCCGACGTGGGTGACCGAGCCACCGTGTGCGACTCGGGGGGCTCAGGCTAGCGGTCCGGATAGGGTCGCAGGGTCAGTTCGGTCGAGTCGGGTGGGCGGCGCGTCGTGGCCCCCCGCAGCGGAGGGAGTCGGTGTGGGGCAGTCCTCGCCACGGGCCGTGCCACCACCGAACCCGGCGTCGGTACGTCGGTGGCGGCAGTACCTCGCCGACGAACGAGCCGAAGCTGCGGTCTACCGCGAGCTTGCCCGGCACCGTACCGGTGAGGAGCACGAGATCCTGCTGGCCCTCGCCGAGGCCGAGGGACGCCACGAGGCGCACTGGTTGGCCCTGCTCGATGACCAGGTCGGTCGCCCCCGCCGGCCCGACCTGCGGACCCGCGCGCTCACCCTGCTCGCCCGCCGGTTCGGCTCGGTGTTCGTGCTCGCCCTGGCCCAACGGGCCGAGGCACGGTCTCCCTACGAGGACGAAGTCGACGCCACCGCCAGCATGGCCGCCGACGAGCGGATCCACGAGGAGGTCGTCCGCGGGTTGGCCGCCCGAGGTCGCAACCGACTCTCCGGCACCTTCCGCGCCGCGGTCTTCGGGGCCAACGACGGACTGGTCAGCAACCTCTCGCTCGTCCTGGGCATCAGCGCCAGCGGCGTCGCCAACCACGTCGTACTGCTGACCGGGCTCGCGGGTCTGCTCGCCGGCGCGCTGTCAATGGGCGCCGGCGAGTACGTCTCGGTCCGTTCCCAGCGTGAGCTGCTGGAAGCCTCGGCGCCGGCCGCCGACACCCACGACGTGCTGCCTCAGCTCGACCTCGACGCCAACGAGCTCGCGCTGCTCTACCGCGCCCGCGGCATGGCCACCGCCGAGGCCGAAGCACGCGCCATCGAGGTGCTCGGCCGGCCGGGGCCCGATGTCGGTGAGGCCACGACGGTCGAGGACGCTGGGGTGGGAGTCGACCCCGAGGCCGTCGACGAGCACGAAGCGATCGGCACCGGGCTGGGCGCGGCGATCTCCAGCTTCTGCTTCTTCGGGTCGGGTGCGGTCGTCCCGGTGCTCCCTTACCTCTTCGGGCTGTCGGGCCTCACCGCGGTGATCGTGGCCGCGGTGCTGGTCGGCATCAGCCTGCTCGCCACCGGCGCCACCGTCGGCCTGCTTTCCGGCGCCTCACCCCTCAAGCGCGGGCTTCGCCAGCTTGCGATCGGATACGCCGCGGCCACCGTGACCTACCTGCTCGGCCTGCTCTTCGGCACCGGCGCCTAGGACAGCTGATCGAGCTGGGCGTTCGGGTGGGGTTTGCGAGGCCGGGCACCGTCGAACGCGAGCTGGCTGGAGCCCTCGCCCCGCCCGACGGTGACCCGACGAGTCGTCCAGCAGACGTAGCCGCCGTCGGCTCGGCGGGTCACCGACGGGACACGGCGGACCGCAACCCCCTCCCGCGGGATCTCGGCGTCCTTGATCGTCTGCACGTCACCGGCGGTCAGCAGCCGACCTTCGGGCCGGATCAGGTTCTGCTCCGCGTCGGTCATCGCCCCCTGCACGAGCTCGATGCTGCGGTAGCCCGAGGTCCGTGGCAGGTAAGGGATCCAGCGCTGCGGCACGGAGCTCTGCAGCAGATAGTCCAGCGTCGCGGTCGCCACCTCACCGGGTCCGGGTGAGGGTGCCGTTGCCTCTCGGCCCCGGTCGCGGGCGAGTCCGCTGGGCCCCTGCACCTGGCGTTCCACGGCCCAGGCCAAGTTGGCCATCGCGTCGCGCAGGAACAGCACCTCCTCATACGGCGCACCGTCGCGAACCGCGACGGCCCCCGGCGGGATGAGCAGCCCGTCGATGGCGGCCCCCGGCACCAGCTCAGCCCCGGGACCGCGGGTCGGGGGTGCGGTGACGGCGTACATCTGCCAGTGCCCGTCGGGGCTGACCTCGTCGGTGGGTCGGACCACGAACCGCTCGCCGAACGTCGTCGTGTAGAGCACCGACTCGACGGTGGTGAGGCTGCCGTAGGGCACGTCGAGCGGCACCACGAGCCAGTCGTTGCCGTAGGTCAGGGCGAACTCGGCCACCAGCAGCCGGGCCAGGTCCCAGGGCTCGGCCTGCACCAGGCCGAGGTTGACCTGGTTGTCCTCCAGCTCCCAGAGCCGGTCCGCCGGCATCCCGGGGTAGCGCAGCGGGCTGGCCAGCAGGGCGTGCACCCGACGCTCCACCGGCGGCGGATCGGCCCCGGCGGCCGGCGTCAGCACGGCGTCTGGAGCTGCGTCGAAGCTGTGCCAGCCGATCTCCCCGCCCCCGTGCGCCGGGGCGTCCAGCACGGTGCTCCCGGCCGCGATCCGGAAGCGGTACTCCAGCCGGTCACCCACCCATGCGTCGGGCTGCGGAGCGACCGGGGCGACGTCTGCGCGGTACCAGTCGGCCCACTGCTGCCAGCCGGTCAGCGCCGCAGCGGCGTCGACCGCGCTCCCCAGGACGGCCCAGGCCGGCAACGACCCGGCCGCTTCTTCGAGCGCGCGGCAGGCGAGCTCTCCGTCGACCACGCCCCGCCCAGTGAGCAGCCGCGTCAACCGTAGCCACGTGGGGTCGAGGGCGGCGTGCTCGCCGTCGGGATGAGCAGCGGGGTCGAGGTCGAGGGCGGCGTGGTCGGTCAGCGCCTGCCGCAACGCGGGAAAATCGTCCAGCCCGAGGTCGGCCAGGGCGGCCACCAGGGCCGAACCCGCCTCGGCCCTTGCCCGCAGGCCTGGGCCGCGGTCGAGCGCCGGCGGTCCCTCCGCCTCGACCAGCGGCTCCAGCAGGTCGTGGGTTCCGAGCGGGTGGGTCGTCGGGTCGTCGCCGGCGGCCCAGCGGTCGACGGGGGTAGTCGTGGTGACCACCCGAACGGCCAACGGGGTGCCAGCGTCCTCACCTTCGAGCTCGCCGAGCTGCCACTGCCGGCCCAGCAGCCACAGTGGGTCGTGCACCCGGGCCTCGATGCCCGGGCGGGGGTCACCGCTCGTGGACTGCGGTTCGAGCCGAGTCCAGCTCGGTGGAAAGCGGTAGGCCAGCACCTCCAGCTGGACGAGCCGGTCGGTGGTGATGAAGTCGGCCATCGCTACTCCTTCACCGCGAGATAGGACAGGGCGGCCCTCGGGGTGAAAATCTCAGTGGCGAGCCGGGCCCAGGCGACCACCGGTTCGCCCTGCAGCGACCAGTCCCGGAAGTAGAGCGCCGGCAGGTAACGACCGGCGAAGGGGATCTGCGGCAGGGTGACGCAGCGGATCCGGGCCAGGGCGACGGTCTCGTCGACCACGGCCAACAACCGGTCGGCGGTCCAGTGCCCGCCGTCTGGGGTCATCGCCAGCAGGATCGACTGCGGCGGTCGGGCCCCCGGTCCGTTAGCGTGCACCGCCATCCCCGTGGTGGTCACGTCGACCAGCGTCGGCGGTTCATCGGGGGCGAGCGGGTCGCCGCGTTCGAGCCGTCGCGGCACCACCTCGGTCCAGCCGTCCAAGACGAGCCCCGCCACCGACCCGGCCAGGTCACCGTCCCCGACCACCTCGGCGACCGTGCTGGAGATCGGCACCATCGGGGGCCGGCCACCGGGGAACGGCAGCCCCACCCAGCTCCCGTACGCCGCCGCCGGGGCCTGCACGACTCGCAGCCTGGGGCCGGAGCCGTACGCCTCGCGCACCAGGAGCGTCTCTCCGTACGCCGAGGTCGCCGCCCGCGTCGTCCCGGACCGGGCCAGCCAGGGTCGGATCGTCGCACCCGGCGCTACGTGCACCCCGCCGGGTCCGATCGCGTCGGCCCAGAGATCGGCTTCCCCGGCCGGCGGTGGGAGCAGCACCGGGAGCGCCACAAACGGGCTGCCGAAGACGACGTCGAGGACCTGAGCGGCCAGCGCTACCTGGGTCCGGGGCGCCGTCGCGGTCGCGATCTGGCTTAGCAGCAGGTCGGCGTCGGCCACCCGACGACCCCCGTGGTCGAGGGCCGCCACGACGGTCGTCTGCTGCTCCTGCGGGGTCGGAGGCGGGCCCACGAGGGGGGGCCGGTGGACGCCGTACGGCAACAGGGCGTCCACGTCGGCGCTCGCCAGGGCGTCGGCCAGCCCGTCGCGGGCCGCCTGGGCCCGCCCGAGCAGCTCGGCGACGTCGGGGAGCCGACCCACCGGACGGGTCGCCGCCGCCGGGTCGTCGACGGCCCGACCGAGGTCGTCCACGTCGAGCGGTCGGCCGGCCACGAGCAGGCCGCGGAGCAGACCGGCTAGCTCCCAGGTGACGGCGAGCGGCGCCAGATCGGCCGCGAGGTCGGGGAACCGCAGCCGCAGCCGCAGGGCCAACGTGCTGGTGGTGACCGCGTCGCCGTCGGCGTCGAAGATCACGTCCAGGGCCGACAGACCCGCGTCGGCGAGGGTCCGCCCGTCCCCGTCGGCCAGGGTGAGTGCGGCGGGATCACCCAGCGCCGTCTCGGCCCAGACCTCCAGCCGTGGTTCGGCCAACGCCCGGGGTGTGCCGGCCGCCCACCCCGGCTGAGCCGGGGTGTCCGCGGAGACCAGCAGGGCCACCCGATGCTGGATCGGTACGCCGGTGCGCGGGACCCAGACGACCTCGGGGTCGGGCGGGACGGACTCCCCGGCGGCCAGGGCGTCCAGCGCGGCGGCCGCCCGGCCCGGGTTCCCGCTGACGATCTGGTGCACCGACTCCGCGAGCAGCAGGTCGGCCACCGCGTCGTGGGTGCGGGCCAGGTCGGCGATCTCGGCGAGCACGGCCGCCTCCTCGGCGCCCTGCGGTCCCTGCCACGCGACGATGTAGGTCGCGTCGTCGGGACCGGCGGCCAGCTTGGCGGTGATCGTCGTCGTCGGCACCGCCAGCAGCCGGAGCCCGTCGACCACGTCGCTGGCGGCCACGCTCTCCTGGGCCGGCTGGTCCGGCTCGGTCAGCTTGCCGACACGCAACGGGGCCAGGCTGCGCAGCACGTAGACGAAGCGGTCGAGCTCCAGCCCACCGCCGGAGCGTTCGTGCAGCCGACGTTCCAACCGGTAGCCGAGCAGGGCGCCGAGCGACTGGCCGCGCCGCATGCCGTCGAGCAGGGTGACGGCGTCGCGCACCCGGGTGCTGGACAGGTCGATGTCCAGCGCCTCGGAGTCGGGATCGCCGCGGCGATGGGTCAGCCGACCGCTGCGCAGCACCCCGGCGGTGGCGGCGTGGGCCAGGCCGGGCGCATGGACGTACCCACCGTCACCGGGGTCGTGCAGCACCTCGCGGCCGTCGATCTGGCCGGCCGCGTCGGGTCGGGACAGCGTGATGTGTTCCAGCACGCCGTACGCCCCGAGGTAGAGCCCCGTCGGGGTCGTCGCCCGCAGGTCGGCCAGCCGACGCGAGGCGATCGAGATGATCCAGGCGTCCAACCGGTGCGAGCAGCAGTCCAGCGTCTCTGCGAGTAGCAACCGCCGCTCGTCGTCGGCCCCGATGGTGGCGATCGTCCGCAGCGCGTCGCGGAACCGGGCTCGCCACCGCGCCCCGCGGAACAGCTCCCCCACCACCCGCATGCCGTTGACGCCGGTAAGCTGCGCGACCTGGGGGTCCTCCCCAGCCAGCTGCTGGACGACCGTGGCCGGGGCCAGTCCGGGCAGCGGGTGCAGGGCGCTCAGTAGCTGGCGGTCGAGCACCCCGACCCGCTCGTCGAGGTGGCGCGAGGCGTCGAGCACGACGCCGTCGTCGAAGGCCCCGGCCTGGACCGCCTGGAGCGCACTGGTGACCAGGTCACGATCGACGTCGGTGCGGGTCTCATTCACCGCGGCCCGCAGGGTGCCGTCCAGGGCCTCGGGGGCGGCCACCCTGGTGATCGCGTCGGCGTTGACGGCGTCGGCGTGGGCCAGCAGCACCTGCAGCACGCTCCGCGGCGGGTCGGTCGGTGCGTCGTCGGCCAGCCGGCTCGCGAACTCCGGGTCCGACGCGTCCACCAGGGGAAGGGCAAGGGTCCGAGTCTTCTTCCCGGTCAGCAGGTTGTCCTCCAGCGCGTCGTTGCCCACGCCGGCGAGCAGGGTGACCGCGCGGGAGAGCTCCTGCTGAGCCGCCAGCCCGTCGAACCCCCCGAGCGCCGATCCGACCATCGTCCACAGCACCGGGTCCGGTGAGAGCGCCGAACGCACCCGCAGCCCCCGGAGCACCGCGTCGGTACCGAGAATGGTCGGCAGGTTGACGTCCAGCGGCCCGTTCATCACCGTCGGGACGGCTTGGACCGCGTCCTCCCACATCCAGCGGTGGTCGCGCAGGAAGGGCACCAGCCGGGTCTCAGGCACGTCGCCCCGCCGCGGTGCGAACGACCGGTCGGTGACCACGATCGGCAGCAGGCCGTACGGCTGGCGCCCGATCCGCAGCGCCGGCAGCGGACCGCGACCGCGCACGTGGTCGACCCAGTGGTCCCGGACGGCGTCCAGCGACGGCGAGTCGAGCCGGCCCTCGGCCCGCCCCTCGGGGGTGAGCATCTCGATCGCGTCACCCCAGGTCGTGCTCCACAGCGCCGTCGCGAAGGCGCTGGCGCGGGTCTGCTCCTGGTCGACCGCCCCGGCCAGCGTGGCGATCAGGGCCGGATCGACACCGAGTGCGGCGGCGGTGACGGCCGCGTTGGACCCGGCCGGAAGGGTGGCCGTCGGGGTGAGGCTTGGCGGGCCGAGCGGGGTCCGGCGGCTCCAGGCGGGGGCGGCGGTGTCGGTGTTGTTGGTCGGTGTGCCCTGGGGCAGGAACTCGGCCCCGTCGCTGAAGCGGTGACTGCGCAGCAGCGTCTCCAGCCGGGCGGCCCCGGCCTCGGCGTCGAGGCTCGCCCGGACGCCGTAGACGACCAACCGGACCACGTCCTGCCCGGCGACGGGCAGCGTCACCGTGATCGCGAGACCGAGGGCCACCGCCTCGTCGTAGTCGACCAGCCACCGCATCGACGCGTCGAGAGCCGGCACGTCGTCGCCGTCGATGCTCAGGACCTCGAGCTGGTCCACGTCGACCAGACCGACGGGCACCTCGTCGGGGATCGGCCGGGTGGCCACCGTGACCGGGGCGGCGCCGTCCTGCTCCACCCGGACCAGGAAGCGGTCCGGCAGCGTCCGGACCGTGCTGGGTCGCCCGCCGGGTGCGGCGACCGCGGGGAAGTCGGGATCGCCGGCCGGGCGGTCGATGAGGTTGGTGGGCCGCAGCGCCTCGGCCACCCACGGGGCCCGCTTCAGCCCGACCACGGCCTGCAGGGCCGGCCACGGAGCCTGCGGGTCGCCCCCGGCCCAGACCACGGACCAGTAGTCCCGGCCGGCCGCCGCCTCGGCCTCGGTCAGGCCCGTCTCGAGCGCCTCGGTGTGCACGGCGTCGGGGAATATCCGCACCCGCAGCGCGCTCTGGTCGGCGGTGGAACGGACTTCCACCCGGACCGGCAGCAGCACCAGCGGAACGTCGCCCTCGAGGTCGATCTCGGTCCCGAAGAGCTCGATCAACGTGGTGGCGAGGTCGTCGCGGACGGCGCTCAGCCGACCGGTCAGCCCGTCCCGCTCGGCGAGCAGCGACTGCACCCGGTCCTCCGCCGCCTGCACGTCCGCGGCCGCGGCGCCGCCGTCACGCAGCCGGTTCCGCTCCCGCCGCGCCGCCCCCAGGTCGGAGCCGACGACGTGCGCCTGGTCGGCCAGCACGTCGCGCTGCCGGATGCCATCGTTGACGAGCGCGCGGATCGTCGGCAGGTCGGCCATCAGCGGTTCACCCCGCTCAACATTGAGGTCGCCTTGAACGCCGCCCGAGCCGGCAGCTGAAACAGCAGATACGCCACCGCGGCGCTGGAGGCTCCCCACCGCGACTCGTCCCCGGTCGTCAGGCTCCTCGCGTGGACCACCGAGGGCTGGTCGGCTCGCAGGAAGCCTTCGGGCGGCACCCCGAAATCGGTCCAGACCAGGTCGTCGCGCGGTGGCGAGAGCCCCGGCGGCGGTTCGAGCTGCCGGCTTTCGTCCAGCCCGAACCGGGGCTCGCTCGGGTTCTCCGAGAGGGTGAACCACCAGGTGTCGTCGGCGTCAGTGATCTCCGCCTCGGTCAGCGCGAAGCCGACCAGCAGGACGTTCGGAGGCAGGTGGAGGTGGAACAGGGTCTTCTTGGGCGAGGTCGGCGTGCCGGGTTCGAGCACCGGGACGCCCTGCACGCTCTGCGGCGGCGACCCGGGCTCCTGGGCCTGGCGTACGGCGTGGGCCACGACGCCGGGGTAGCGTCGGATCAGGTCACCCCGGACCAGGAAGACGATCTGGCCGTCGAGCTCGGCCAGCACGTGGCTGCTCAGTCCCCCGCTCTGCCAGACCGGTTCGTGCAGGTCGGCCTTGAGCTCGGGCCGGCCGGACCAGAACGAGCTGAAGTATGTGCCCCGCTGGTCGGTGGGGTACTCCCGCCAGAGCAGCTCCCGGCTCATCTCGTGGTTGAGCCCGACGAGGTAGGCCTCCACGAACCGGCTGTTGGTCCGCAGCAAGGTGGCCATGTCGGGGGCCTTGATCAAGCCCAGCCCGGGGATCATCCACTCCCGCTCGTAGCGGTCCAGCGGTTCGTACATCGGGTACGGGAACCGCGGGCACGCCATCACCGGTTCGATCCGCAGGTCGTCGAACCAGTCCGGACGCAGCCACCCCGGGTAGGTCCCGGTGCCCTGGGTCAGTCGGGCCCGGATCCGCGCGGGCACGGTGATCCGGGGATCGAGCTTGGCCAGCAGATCCAGACCGGCGACGTCGAGCCGGGCCCGGGGGGCCTCGGCGAACTTATCGCCGACGACGATCCGGTCCGCGATCGCCGCGAACCCCTCGGCGACCTGGCCGGGTTCGAGCCGCACGTTGTGCAGCAACCGTTCCGCCAGCTGCTCGGTAGTCTGCGCGAACGCGTCGAAGGGCAGGCTGTCGTCCCGCCGACGGGCCAGCGACAACAGCTGCCGCGCCCAGCCCCGCAAGGCTTCCAGCTCGACCACGACGTGGCGCTGGTCCGCGTTCTCGGTGCGCACGGGCAGCTCCAGCCGCTTCGCGTCGGTCACCACGACGTCGAGCGTCCGCAGGCCCAGCTGCTCGGCCAGTCCCGCCAGGCGTTCCAGGTGGGTGGCCGCGGCCCCGGCCGCCAGTGCAGCTCCGTCGTCCCGGTCGAGGTCGGCCGCCGACGGGACGGTGGCGAGCAGCCGCCGCAGCACGTCGGGCAGCGCCGTGGCGGAGAGGTCGACGGGATCGAATCGGCCCTGGGCGACCCGGTCGGGACTCAGCACCTCCTCGGGTCCGGGTCCGGCCAGGGCGTCGTCCCAGCCGGCGAGCAGGGTGTCGCGGTCGACGCCCGGCGCCACCCGGTCGGCGAGGCGCGCGGTGATCCGCGCCTTCGCCTCGGCGCCGAGCGTGTCCACCGCGTCCGGGTTCGCGTAAATGAGCACCCAGTCGGTGGTCAGGTGGTCGGCGCGGACGGTCAGCGCCTCCACCGCGGTCGGGGTGGCGGCGATCTTGGCCACGGTCGCTATCGGTCCGCGGAGCCGGGTCAGCCGGCGGAAGGCGCCGGTGGTGACGGCCGGCGGGAGGCTGCTGACGTCGACGGCCGCCAGCACGCTCCGCGCCGGCCCGGCCAGCACCTTCGGGTGCACCCGTTCGGTGGCCGCGAACACCGCGGCCTCGCTCAACCGGGCCAGGTGGCGCCGGTGCAGGACAGTGTTGACCTGCTGAGCCAGCTGCGCCAATCGGAGCGCGCGGTTGACCGACTCGACCCCGGCCACCTGGTTCCAGGCCTCAGCCATCAGGCCCTCCTGCTCGGCCTGCACCACCCGGGTGCCCAGCCCGCCGACGATCCGGTCTCGCGGGTCGAGGTTGAGTTCCCGAAACCACGTGGGCTGCGCGCTCATGGTCGGTTCCGTGGTCTCGATCCGCGACTGCCGGGCGTGGTTCGAGCCGTAGAGCGGAGGCCCCACGAGCGGTGGCGTCGGGTCGGGCGGCGGTGGGTCCGGCACGGGGGCGTGCGCCTGCCGGTCCGGCAGGTTGACCCGCTCGACCAACGCGTCGGTGACCGCGGCCGACCAGACCTGCGCCGCCGGGTCGGGCCAGTGCTCCTCGGGCGGTGCGTCGGTGGTCTCCTGCAGCGAGACGATCGGGCCGTTGACCACCATCTCCGCGCCAGGGTCGGCCGCGGTCAGCGGCGCGGGCAGCCAGGGCTGGGTGGCGTCCACGCGCCGGCGACCGACGCCGGGTGGAGCGGGCTTGGGTCTCAGTAGTCGGGCCAGGCTCTCGAAGTTGCCGCCCTCACCGGTGGCGAAGCCCCAGCTGTAGTAGACGGCCAGCGGCACCATCGACTCCGGGTCGTCAGCCGAGAAGTCCGCGGCGGTGCCCCAGGACGGCTCCAGGGTGGTCTCGGGGGTGATCCCGAGCCCCCGCTGGTTGCCCGCACGGAAGGTCGGCACCACGCAGGCCACGTAGGCGGTCTGCGGGGCCAGCCGACGCGGGCAGACCACCCGGGACAAGTTGAACGCGGCGTTCTCCCCACCGACACGGACGTCGAGGGAGTGCCCCTGTGCCGCCGCGGTGTCCTTCGGACCGACCACCTGGGCGTGCGCCCAGGCCCAGGCGTCCCCCAGCGGTTGCAGCTGGTTGCGGCGGATCTCCGCCGTGCGGAGCGCCCCGCGCTGACCGGTCCAGACCACCGCGTCCGCGCGGGCCACGACCAAGGTGAGCCACGGCACGAGCCGGCCCGCGTCGGGTCCGGCCGGGGTGAACAGCCAGGGCAGCTCGGGGCGGTCGAACTCGACCTGGACGAGGTCGTCCACCTCGACGTCGTGGGCGTCGGCTTTGGGCCAGGTGCGGATCACCTGCCGCGCGTCGAGCTCGGCCACGTCGGCCGGCCCGAAGACGTGCACCGTGATCGCGGCCCTCAGCGCCTGATCGGCCGGCCGGTCGTCGTTGACCGGCACACTCATCTCGACCGTGGTCCGGGTCGGTCCCTGCCAGCGGAACGGGGTGGTCAACGCCGCCGAGATGCCGGAGCGGGCGTGCGGCAGAAAGGTGTAGGTGGCGAGCACCGCATCCTCGGCCTTGATCACCGGGCGGAAGGCGTCGATCACGTCTACGGTCCGAAAAGCCGTACCGGCCAAGGACCTCAGGCTGTCGACCATCACCCCACCCCCAGTCTGGTGACCTGCAGACCCGCGAGCGCAGCGGCGTCGGGCAGGGCCGCCGCCGCGTGCGTGTAGGTCGTCGGCGCCGGCCCCACGGTGGCCAGGGTCATGGTGGAGCAGACCACGCTCTCCCCGGGATCGGCCAACACGATCGGGTCGGGCACGGTCGCGTACCGGGTCCGGACCCGGAGCTGACTGCGACCCGCGGCCCCCGAGGCCAGCCCGGTGCCGGCGGAGAACGCGAACAGCGTCTCCGCGACCTCGGCCCGTAACCCGAACCGGCTGGGGTCAGCGGTGCCGTCGACGGCGACGAACGTCTCGTACGCGAGCTCGACCTGGCGCGCGGCCGGGGCGTCGACCGCCTCCCCGGGGGGCCGGATCCGTGCCCCGGCCGCCATCGGCTCGAAGCTCGGCCGGGACAGCTTCTGGTCGTCGGTGAGGTTGAGGAAGTTGCCGGCGGAGAACAGATCGGTGACCTCGCTGACCCCCTCGACGTCGGTCGCGTCCGCCTGCGGCAGGCCCAGGTGAATCCGCTGCCTCCCCCCAGGCACCGGGTTGGCTCCGACCCGGACGATCTCGGTCTCCAGCGGCACAGCGTGCTGGCGCACCTCGAACAGCCCGAGCGGGTGCACGGTGACCTCGGTGTCGCTCGGCGTGGGCGGGACGAGGGTGACGAGCTGGTCAGTTCCGGCCGGGGTCAGCGCGGCCCAGGCCCCAGGCTGGTGGTCGATCGCGTCGAAGACCAGCTGTCGGGCGTCGATCGGCGTCGGCGGGGGATTGTCGTCGTCGCCCCAGGTGAACGGGCCGACGTCGATGTCCACCGACCACCAGAGGATCTCCACCTCGGCGCTCCCCTGGGCCCGCCAGGGTGCGGGCCCCTCGAGGTGCAGCTGGATGTCCACCCCGCACAGGGTGGTGCCGAACGCGCGAACGGTCAGCCCGATCCCCAGGTCGATCACGAACATGAAGTGCGGCGACCAGACCACCAGCGCGTCGAAACTGAAGTGCCCGGTGATCGAGGCGACACCGAGGTCGGCGCCCAGCTCGACCCGACAGCCCAGCTGGAGACTGTTGGTCGTCACCGCGAAGTAGGCCTCGGCCCGCATGGTCAGGACCGCCGGCGGCGACAGGTCCATCTGGAGCCGCTCCATTCCGGCCAGCTCCTGGGGTGGCTGGTACTGGGGGTGGAACCCGCCGGCGCTGATCGCGAGCTCGGCCTGCCCCGACCAGCGGATCAGCAACCCCAGGTCCCCCGCGACGGTGAACCCGGCGATCCGGGAGCCCCGCAGGCTGACCAGGACGAGCAGGTGGTCGGGGGTGATCTCGCCGTAGACGGTGGCCCGGAGGTCGACGATCGGCAGCTCCGGCGCCGGGACGGCGAGCCGGATCCGCCCGATGATCACGATCTTGGGGTCGGGGAGACTGAGCAGCACGCCGATCTGCGCGGTCAAGAAGCTGACCGGCCGTCCCCAGCCGAGCTCGATCATGGGACCGATCACGAACGACCCGTGGTCGAAGGGGAAGACGGCGGCCAACGTGTCGAGGATCGCCGGTGCCGCCGCGACCGGGTCCGCGGGGAACATGATCTGGTCCAGCGCCCCGTCGGCGAGCCGGCTGCGCAGCGCGTCGGTGTCGAGGCGGTGCTCGATGCCCAGCACGCCGCCGACCGCGTTCAGGGTGAACCCGAACGTCAGGTCGATGGCGGGTCGGAACTCCACCGACATCACCACCACCAGGGCGAAACTCGGCTCCAGCGTCAGCAGCCCGACCGCCTTGACGTCGATCGGCCCCAGCGCGAGCTCGAGCGCCCCCCCGAAGCCGGTCGGGCGGACGCCCAGGAACCCGCCCCCGCTGATGATCCCGGCGTCGAGCGACAGCCCGATGCCGGTCGGGGCCTTGAGCGAGATCTCCAACGGGTTCGCACCGGTGAGGGCCTGACCGGGCGCCACGTGCAGGTGGACACCTGGTCCCTCGACGGTCGCGCTGACCACCCCACCCAGGTCGACGGTGAAGGTGCCGCCGAGGTCGATGGTGTCGGGAAGTCCGGCGGGCAGCTCCAGGTCGAGTTCGCGCAGGTCGAGGGGTCCGACGCCGGCGTGGGCGGGGAGCACGACCTTCGGTGACGCGCTGCCCCCGAGGCTGAGCCCTCGCGTGGTGTCGAAGCCCAGCACGACGTCGGCCTGAGCCGAGCCGCCGGCCCCGCCCAACAACGTCGCGATGGGTCCGCCGCCGATGCCGATCTCCGCGCCGGCGAGGGTCACCGCGACCGACAGCGGCGGGGTCGCGAGCGTCGGGTCGACCCGGAGCCGGGCGGCGAGGGTGAGGTGCTCGAAGGCCACCCTCGGCACGGGCGCCAGCGTCCGACCCGGCGCCGTCAGCTCGAAGATCAACACGCCGTCGACCAGGCGGAGACCGGGGACGTCGTCGGGCAGCCCCAGTTGGGCCGCCAACCCGCTGGGGGTGGCGTTCTGCCAGCCGATCGCGCTGCGCAGCAGGGGTTCCAGGCCCACGACGCCGGCCGCTCGGGCGGCCTGGTCGAGCTCGTCGACGGCGGTGCCGAAGTGAGTGGCGGACCCGACGAGGTCGGTGGCGTCGAGCGCGGCGCCGGCCTGGTCGAGCTCGGCCTTGGCCGCTTCCAGGTGCGTGAGGATCGCCGGGGCCGTCGCCGCCGGCGGTCCCAGTGCGGCCACGAAGGCGTCGACGTCGGCCAGCACGGCGTCGCGCAGCTCGGTCAAGCGGGCCCGGGTGTAGGCCAGGGCGATCGCCACCAGCTCCTGGCCGAGGCTCATCCGCCACGCCCCCCTGTGTGGTTCCTGTGGTGAAGATAGTGCTCTCCGGGAGAAGGGGTCAATGGTGATCGCAACCGGTTGCTGGTCACGACGTGATGACCGAGGTCACCGTGGCCTGGTTGTTGCTCTCGTTCGACTCTTGGACCTGAGTCGCGTAGTCCACGGTGGCCGTCACGGTGGACTGCCCGTACGGCCCGTAGACGTTGTCGGAGCCCGGTGGGACGGCGGTGATGACGATCGTCGCGCTGGCCCCGGGAGCCAGCGTCGCGTTCCCGTAGCAGTAGACGAGCTGCTGCAGGTACTCCGGCGGCGGCGTGCAGGTGAAGCCGATGGCCCCGCTCTTGACGGCGTTGGCGTTGACGTTCCCGCCCCAGTTGGTGAGCCACTGCACGTTCACGATCGAGGCCGGAGCCGCACCCTGGTTGGTGATCGTCATCGTCCAGATCCCGGCGGCGTAGATCCCGCGCACCGTGCTCGGGCCGGTCATCGCCATCGTCAGGTCCGGTAGGGCCGGCGTGGCCACGGCGGTGGAGGTCGCGGCCGTGTTGTTGGCCTCGCTCCGCTCGACGATCACGTTCGCGGGATCGACGGTGGCCGTGGTGGTCACCGTGGTGGCTGTGCTGGGCAGCACGGCGGTCACGGTGACGGTGGCCGAGCCACCGATCGACAGGTACCCACCGGTGCAGCTGACGTTGCCCGCGGACCGGGTGCAGACGAACCCTCCGGTCGCGTTCGTCGCCGCGGCAGTGGCTGCTGAGGTCAGGCTCGCGTTCAGCGCGACCCCACCCACGGCGGCCGCGTTGCGTCCCGACGGGTTGGTCACGGTGATCACGTAGCTGACGGTCGTCCCACCGACGGCACTTCCCGGTCCGCTGACGGTCGCCACCAGGTCGGGGTAACGCGGCGCCGGCTCCGGCGGGTCAGGATCGCAGATGGGCGGCGGGTGGGGACCATCGCAGTTCGGGCGGGCGGCCGCCGGGTCGGCGGCGAGCACGAGTCCCGAGAGGACGACGGCGATCCCGGCCAGCAGGACGAACAGGCGGCGGACGATGCGGCTCATGACGCTCCTCGGGAACGGGACCGTCCCTGACGGTCGACCGCTGTGGAGGAGAGCGAGACCCGCTCCGGTGATACGACTCAGGCTGGTGGGTCGGCCACCGATACCGGGTAGGCCACGTAGGCGAACCGGTCGGAGTCCGGGGCCCAGCCGTTCACGTTCAACGTCCCCTGGCCGCCGAAGAGACTGACCACGTCGACCGGATCCGCACCGTCGGTGGCCGCCAGCCTGATGATCACGTCCCGGTTCTCGGGGTGCCCCTCGGTGCCTGGCGGGAACGACAGGTAAAGCAGCCGGGATCCGTCGGGTGAGGGGTGCGGAAACCAGTTCACCCGCTCGTCGTCGGTGAGCTGTTGGTGACCGCTGCCGTCGGTGCGCATCCGGAACAGCTGCGCGTGGCCCGGAGTGGAGGACCCCTGGTCGGAGTTGCCGTAGATCCACGCGCCGTCGGGGGCGTACTCGCTGCCGTCCTTCTGACCGGGACCCGAGGTCAGACGGACGTCGGGGCCGCCACTGACCGGCACCGTGAAGACGTCGGTCGTCCGGGCGTCCCCCGGCGCGTGGCCGGTGAGTCCGATGTAGGCCAACGTGCTCCCGTCGGGACTGATCCCGTGCAGGAAGTGCCAGACCCCGTCCTGGTCGTTGCTAACCCGCCGGGTCGACCCGGAGCCGTCCAGCGCGACCTCGTAAAGGTGACTGTCGTTGCTGGAGACGTAGGCGTACCTACCGTCCGGGCTCACCACGTGGTCGTTGTTCAGGTCCGGGATCTCACCGGTGTCGATTCTCTCCCGGTCACCGCCCGCGGCCGAGATCCGCCAGAGCTTGCCGGCGGCGTTCACGATCAGCCAGCGTCCGTCGGGCGTCCAGTTCGGAGCCTCGACGACGGTGGTCGGGTCTCGGTACACGACCTCGTCGCTGCCGTCGGAGAGGCGGTGCACCCGCACCTCGGAGATCTGACCCGGAAGAAGCGCACGTCCTGCCACGACGTGCACCCTAGCCGCGAGTCATCCCCTCAGGACCGGGCCTCCAGCAGGCACGTGGTCACGGTGGGCCCAGCACCGTGGCGTCAGCGGATCAGGGGCGGTCGGTAACCGGGCCGGCCGGCGGTGCCGGCGGCGGCGACGATGCTGCGACCGAAGGCTCTGGCGGCGCCGGCCAGGGCCGGTCCATCGCCTGCGGCCTCGGGTGGCATCACCACCACCGGGCAGGTCGCGGCGTAGATCAGCTGGTGGGCGAACATCGGACCGACGAGCAGCTGGCGAGGCGCGTCGACCACCAGCAGGTCGGCTCCGACCGCGGCTTCCACCAGGACGGTCCACTTCCCACCGTGGCGGAGTCGCAGCTCGGCGTCATGATCGGGACCCAGCGTTGCCGCCACATCGGCGGTCAGCGCCTCCATGGCCTCCGCCTCGACCTCGGTCGAACGAGAGATCCGGCCGGCGGTCTCACCGGACGGCGTCGCCTGCGGTGCCGGGGTACGCCAGGCCCGAACAGCAACCAGCCGGCCGCCGTTGCTGCGTGCCTGATGGTGCGCCCAGGTCAGTGCCCGCGGCGACTTCGACGTTACGCTGACCCCGACGACGACGGTGTACGGGTGGTCCTCAGCCACGGACGGCCTCCTCTGGTCTCGTAATACTCATACCGGCAGCCGATTGATCTGGTTGCCGTCCTCGTCGTAGCTGCTGAGCGGGGGAGCGATGTCCTCCAGGGACTTGCCCTCGGCGTCGACCCCGAACTTGAAGGCCACCACCGACCCGATCAACATGATCCCTGTCGCCAGCAGATAGCCACCGAACAGGGGGCCGCGGGAGCTTCCGTCTCCGATCAGGGCGCCGAAGATCAGCGGACCCGCCGCCCCGAACAGCTGAGCGATGGCGAAGAAGTAGGAGATGGCCTGGCCGCGCACCTCGAGCGGGAAGATCTCGGAGACCGTCAGGTAGCCGGCCGAGGCTCCGGCCGACGCGAAGAAGAACGACAGGCACCACAAGGCGGTGTGGGTGCCCGCCGAGAGCAGGTCGGCGTTGAACAGCAGGGCCGAGATCAACAACACGATGGCGGCGAACCCGTACGAACCGCCGATCATCTTGCGCCGTCCGACCGTGTCGAAGAACCGGCCCAGAAGCAGTGGGCCGAGCAGGTTGCCGACCGCGAAGGGGAAGAAGTACAGCGCAGCGCTCGAGGACGTCTTGCCGTAGAAGTTCTGCAGCACCAGCGAGGAGGTGAAGAAGATTGCGTTGTAGAGGAACGACTGGGTGATCATCAACGTCAACCCGAGCACGGTGCGGGTCGGATAGAGCTTGAAGAACACGTACGCCAGCTGCTTGGGGCCCAGCCCCTCGTGCGCCTTGATCCACCACGCCTTCGACTCGTCGAGCTCGGGTGGCTCCTTGCCTTCGGCGCGGACGCGTTCTTCGATCTCGTCGACGACCTTCTCCGCGGCCTCGCCCTGCCCGTGGGTCACCATCCACCGAGGGCTCTCCGGGATGTGCCGACGCAGGTAGATGATGATCAGGCCCAGCACCGGGCCGATGAAGAACGCGATCCGCCAGCCGATGTTCTCGGCGAACCGGCTGGTGTCGAGCAACCAGTAGCTGCCTACCGCGCCCAACATGGCCCCGGCCCAGTAGGTGCCGTTGATCGCCAGGTCCACCCGGCCGCGGTACTTGCCGGGCATCAGCTCGTCGATCGCGGAGTTGATCGCGGAGTACTCCCCCCCGATGCCCAGGCCCGCGACGAAGCGGAAGACCCAGAGGAACCAGACGTTCGGCGAGAACCCGGCGATGCCGGAGCCGATCAGGTAGACCAGCAACGTGATGATGAACAGCTTCTTGCGGCCGAGGATGTCGGTCAGCCGGCCGAAGACCAGCGCGCCGACCACTTCCCCGATGAGGTAGACGGTGGCGGTGAACCCGACCTGCCCCGAGCTCATCCCCAACGTCTTGGCGTAACCGGCGGAGGCGACGATCTGGACCTCCAAGCCGTCCAGGATCCAGGCCGTTCCCAGCCCGAAAATCACCATCCAGTGGAACCGGGACCAGGGCATCTTGTCCATCCGCACCGGAATGAGGCTGCGGATCGGCTTCTCGTCTTCCGTTGCCGCCGTTGACATATCGCTCGCTCCTCTGCGCCGTCCGCTGAACCTAAAGTGAACCGGAGAAACTATAGGCTGAACTCTCAGGTTTGTGTAAGGGGCCCGCTACGCCGAGTCAGCAGCACAGGGACCGGGTCGGCCGCGACATCACGGTGACGGTCTCCGACGGGTCGAGGGGACCTTGTGCCCTAGCGGCGAGGTTCCCGTCGGTGTGTCCTGAGGACCCAACCACATCAGGGAGGTGGCCCCCGATGGGCGTTGACCCGCCCCGCTTCGACCCGTTGAGCGAGCCCGAGTGCCGTGCTCTGCTGGCGGCGCACGCCATCGGTCGGATCGCCTGGCAGGCGGCTGACGGCCCGCAGGTCCTGCCGGTGACCTACGTCTGCCGCGGCCACACGTACGTGTTCCGGACCTCTCCCTACGGAGTTCTCTCCGAACTCATCCGGCCGACCGAGGTGGCGCTGCAGGTCGACGAGCTCGACGAGAAGCGCCGACTCGGGTGGAGCGTGCTGGTCCAAGGCCGGGCCGAGGCCGTCGCCGAACCGGCGGAGATGGTCGCGTTGTGGACCGTCGACGGGCTGGTGCCGTGGGCACCGGGGATCCGCAACGTCTTCATCCAGGTGGTCCCCCGTCGGACGAGCGGCCGCATCCTGCACGAGCTGTCCGACACCGATCCCGCCGGGCAGCGGGGGCGCCCTTAGCCTGGCCCGATGCAGACGCCGGAAGTCCTGGCCGCGGGGCTCACCGACGAGGTCCGGCTGCGGAGCCTGCTCGCCGCCAACCGGGCGATCGTCGGAGAGTTGTCGCTACCGGCGGTTCTCCGTCAGATCGCCGAGACGGCTCGACAGGTGGCCGGGGCCCGATACGCAGCGCTCGGGGTGATCGGACCCGATGGCCTGCTCGAGGAGTTCGTCCACAGCGGCATGGACCCCCAGACCGTCGCCCGGATAGGTCATCTCCCGACGGGTAAGGGCGTGCTCGGCACCTTGATCGCCGATCCCCAGCCGTTGCGGCTGGGTTGCATCGCCGACGACCCGCGGTCGTCGGGCTTCCCCGCCCACCATCCGCCGATGCGGACGTTCCTGGGGGTGCCCATCCGTTCGCGTGACACGGTCTTCGGCAACCTCTACCTGACCGACCGGATCGACGGGCAGGACTTCAGCGAGCAGGACGAGAGCCTCGTCCTTGCCCTGGCCGCCACCGCCGGGGTGGCGGTGGAGAACGCGCGGCTCTACGGCGACTCGCGTCGCCAACAGGAGTGGCTGCGAGCGTCCGGGGAGATCAGCCGCGATCTCCTGGCTGCGGACGAGGACGACGAGGACGTGCTCCGACGGATCGCCACCAGCGTGCAACGACTGGCCGATGCCGACGTCGTCGCCATCCTGCTCCCCACCCCGGATCTACCGCCGGATCTCCAGGTCGTCGCGGCCAGCGGTCAGCGTTCGGCCGAGCTCTGGCGCACTCGGCACCCAGCGGAGGGGAGCCTGGCGTGGCGGGTGATGTCGAGCGGGCGGGGGGTCCAGGTCGACGTGACCCGCAGCGACGAGACGGTCCTGCTCGATGCCTTCGTCGCGGTCGGCCCGGTGATGGCGTTGCCGCTCACCGGCGAGTCGCGGTCGCGCGGTGCGATCGTGCTCGGTCGCACCCGGGAACGCCACCCGTTCACCGACGCCGACCTGCAGATGGCCGAGACGTTCGCCGGCCAGGCCGCGCTGGCGCTGGAGTTGGCTGACGCCCGGAGCGACCAGGAACGGCTGGGGGTCCTGGAGGACCGGGACCGGATCGCGCGCGATCTGCACGACCACGTCATCCAACGCCTGTTCGCCATCGGGCTGGATGTCCAGAGCCTGGCCGCCGCGGTCGAGGCCCCGTCGTTACGGACTCGGATGTCGCGTACGGTCGACGACCTCGACGAGACGATAAGGCAGCTCCGTACCTCGATCTTCGCCCTGCGGGAGAACCGGATCACCGCGCAGTCGGTCCGTCAGCTCGCGGAGAACCTGGTCGTCGAGCTCGAGTCTGTCCTGGGAAGTCGCCCCGACGTGCGTTGCGCCGGGCCCCTGGACACCTTGGTCGACGAGCGGGTGGTGGGCGACGTCGAGGCGGTCCTGCGCGAGGCGCTGACCAACGTGGCCAAGCATGCCGGTGCCGAGAAGGTGTCGGTGCAGCTCTCGATCAGGCGTGGCCGGCTGACCGTGCAGGTGCTCGACGACGGCGTTGGCTTGGCCAGGGGCGCGCTCTTCAGCGGACTGGACAACCTGCGGGTCCGCGCCGAGCAGTACGGGGGCGATCTGGATGTGCGCAACCGCGAGGAGGGAGGACTGAGACTCGCGTGGACGATTCCCCTCGCCATCTGAGCAGGCCGACGCCGGAGAGCCGCGGGGACCTCCCCCGGCCACCCATTCGGGTCTTCATCCTCGACGACCACGAACTGGTCCGGCGGGGGCTGGCTGACCTGCTGGATTCGGCCGACGGCATCGAGATCGTGGGTGAGGCCGCGACGGCGGCCGAAGCCCGACGCCGCCTGCCGGCGCTGCTGCCCGACGTCGCCGTCCTGGACGCGCGGCTGCCCGACGGAAGCGGGATCGACGTCTGCCGCGCCATCAGCTCGGCTCACCCCGGGATCCGCTGCCTGATCCTCACGTCCTACGACGACGACGAGGCACTCTTCGCGGCCGTGATGGCCGGCGCTGCGGGCTATCTCCTCAAACAGATCCGGGGTCCCTCGCTCGTCGACGCGATCCGCGAGGTGGCCGCCGGGCGATCCTTGCTCGACCCCGTCACGACCGGGGCCCTGCTCGCGCGGCTCCGGGCTCCGAGCGGACCGCGTCGCGCCGACGGCTTGACCGTCCGCGAACGTCAGATCCTGGACCTCATCGCCGACGGCTGCACCAATCGGCAGATCGCCGAAAGGCTGTTCCTAGCCGAGAAGACGGTCAAGAACTACGTTTCCAGCCTGCTGGCCAAGCTCGGTATGCAACGACGCACCCAGGCGGCCGTGTACGGCTCGGAGCTGCGCCGACCGCGCTGACCCGGGGTGGGTAAGCGGTTCAGTCGTGGAGCGAGCGACGGGAATCGAACCCGCATATTCAGTCAGCTTGGGGAATGCCGCCGCGGACCTGTCTGAGCTGAGTGTGCGCCACGACTGGATGCGACCTCGGGTGAACCCTACGCTGCTCTGCTCTGCCCGGGGCACGTTCAGGGCACAGCCTGCCCGTAATCGAGCAGTCTTGATTGGCGCACTTATTTATGAGTGGGGTTCAAAAAGTTCAATCGGAACCCAAGTGTCGGGCGTCACCGTCCGGTGCAGCCCTAAAAGCGGGTAGCGATGTCTCGCGCTTCTGGCTGCCACGGTGGCTACCTTCGTCAGCCGTGCGGTGGCTTTTAGCCTTCGTTGACACGGCGCGGCACGCACTGGACTCTCCGTCGTTGGGACGCCACCGTATTCCTCCTGGGATGCATGATCATACATACCATGTTGTTCTGGGAAGAGCGGCCACCATCGTCTCTGCGAAGGCTGGGCGTTTCGACCGAGACCTGCTAACCGAGTCGATGCGTCGGCACGCCAATCAATTGGGAACGCAGTCGCTATCTGGACCGGATACATTGTGGTAGCCCGGCACGCAGTCCACGATGCGATCATTTCCCTTGCACGCCGCCATAGGTGCTGCGCACAACACAACCACGGCGACAATTCTGACTGAGTGCCGGTAACTCCGCCTCGTCTTGGTGCGACGACGTGTTGGAACGTCAGTGCCGATAATCAAAGACTGTGACGATGACATAAATAACCGATCCTAATGAGTCGGTTTCGCCTTTCGCGAGCCCACTCTTGGGGTGGTCAAGGTTGGCTCTGAGGCGGGTCCGACGGGCTTCGGGGTGGTTTCGTTCCTCACTGATTCATGGTGTTCGTTGTGCGGTGCTCCAACGCCGACAGCCGTGGCATGAGGCGCCGACCGCTTGGATGTGTTCGCTGAGGTTGGTGGTCGCGGCCCTTCCCGAGACGAGTAATCCCGGTCCACTCGTTCCTGCTTGAGAGCGAGGTGACGGGCAACTGGGACGTCAGGGGGTCATGGGGTCCCCGGCAGTCCGTGGGGGGCGAAGAGGTGGCACCCGGAGCACGGTGATGGCGATCCAGCCCGCGGGTATCACCGCGATGACGTGGGCGATGACCGACAAAGCGGCGATAGTGCTCTCTCCGGCGAGGTCGAGCGCGAGGAACACGACGAGGAGCGCGGCCGCCGTCCGGGGGACAGCGCGCGAGCGCCAGAGTGACACCGCGGTCAGCGGGATACCCACCACTACACCGATGAGGAACAGCAGGTTCATCACCGTCGCCGGAAGTGAGGCCAGGGTTCGGGTCGCCTCGGCAGCCTGAGCGGGGGCGATCGTGGCCTGCCGTGCCAGGAAGGAGGTCATGATCTCGGTGCCGAGGTTCGCGGCCAGCATGGTGAACCCGACCACCAGCAGCGCTCCGCCCGTCCAGGCCAGTCGGGGTGAACGACTGCGGCCCAGTAGCACGTAGACCGCAACGCTAGCGATCCAGAAGGGGATGCCGAGGATGAAGAGCGCTGTCGAAAGGTCCGGGCGCACCGCGCCGGCTGCCACCGAGGTGTAGGTCGTGGTCAGGTTCGGCTGGGCGTAGACCAGCCACGCGGCGGCATGCAACCCCGTGCCCAGGACGAGCGTCGTGGCAGCTGCGACCCGGAGAGGGGTGCTCAGTCGGGCGGCGGGGTGGAGCCGATTCCCGGGGACAACCGTCGCAGGTGTCGTGGTGGTGCGCACGGAAGGCTCCTCACCACTGAGTGCATATGGTTCGTGAGGGCGGGGTCTCGCCCGGACGGCGCCTCACTGACCGTGAGTACGGTCTACGGACCTCGTTGACCGTGACTACGGTCCAAGGAAACCGGGAGTCGTCCTCAGCGGTCTCGTCTGTGAACCTGACCTCTTTCGTTGGATTGGTCACGTTCCTCACATCCTTTTTTGCGGGGCCACCGCCCAGCCTGGGATTGAGCATCCTCACCAACGAGGCAACTCGTCAAGAGCCGTCACTGCGACCTTCGCGCGGCCGATGCCGAGGAGGCAGTGGGAACCCTTTTGGCGGCATCCCGAGCACGCCCCGGATGCGCAGGGCGGTTGGCGGGACCGCAGCAACGTCGGGAAGTCTTTCCGGGAACGACCTGGCGGCGTTGTCGGGGGCCACGCGGGAGTTGATGGGCCGGATGGGACAGGTGAGCGTTGATGCTGCGTTGGTCTACCAGCACCGGACCTCCAACCGGGATCGGGCGATTGCGGACGCGATGCATGTCATGATCGCCGGCCTGGCGGCGTAGGACCGTGACATGTGGCACGGTGGGGGCACGGCGACCGGTAACAGTCTTGGCAGATCAGCCCTGGGATCTGAACGTGAGTCTGACCAGGGCTTTTGGTGGTGGAGCGAGCGACGGGAATCGAACCCGCATATTCAGCTTGGGAAATGCCTCCCGCGCGTCGGTTCAGGCTCAGATCACGCCACCATATGACCTCGCATGACCACTCGCACGCTCGACTCGGGGCACGTTGGGGGCGCGACGGCCGCGTAATCGAACAGCTGACTATGCCGGGTGGACACTTCTGATCCGTAGGTTGCGACCACGTGCCTTGGCTCGTGCATCGCTATTGCTGTTGCTGTTGCATCCGGGCCGCTGCCGACGTTCAGTAGCGTGCGGAGATGTTCGCTCGGTCTGGCTCCCAGATTGGCTCCGTCTCCGCCTATCTGCCCAGTTACCTCGACCGCCGCATCCTCGCTTTTCGCGTCGCGGGAAAATGGTCTGATCTTTGGGCCAGGGCTGTCGACGCCTCACACGAGCTGGCCCTGTCGGGTCTGGACGGTATGTGAACGTTCGAAACAGCAACTGCGTCGTGGACTCCGGAGGTGCAGGCGGATGGTGACACAACGGCTGATGCTCGCCTCCGGGCTTCGGCTTGTCGTCCGCGAATACGGTTCAGGTGTTCCGGTCCTGCTGGTGCACGCCTGGGGCGAGACGCACCGCAGCTTCGACCGGCTGGTGCCCCTTCTCGCTGGACACTTGCGGCTGGTCGTACCCGATCAGCGAGGAGCCGGTGACAGTGACAAACCCCCTGACGGCTATTCCCTGGCTCAGTCGGCGGCCGACCTTGTTGAGCTTCTGGACGCCTTGGACCTGACATCGATATTCATGGTGGGTACGTCAAGTGGCGGTTACGTTGCGCAGCAGATCAGTGTGGACCACGCCGATCGGGTCGATGGGCTGGTGCTTGTCGGCTCCCCCCACAGCCTCGCCGGCGGCGGCGACCCGTTCGGCGCGGTGCTATCCGACCTGCACGATCCGGTGACCCTCAACGATGTGCGCTCCATCAACAGCGCGATCTCGCTGGACCACCCCGTACCGGCACAATTCCTCGCGGACCAGGACCAGTCGGCATTGACCATTCCTCCGCACGTGTGGCGGGCGGCCTATGACGGGCTGCTCACAGCCACCCCTCCGCTCGACACCGGCCGCATCACCATACCGACGCTGGTCCTATGGGGCGCCACCGACGAGGTACTGCCCCGCAAACAAGCGGACGACTTGGTCGCGGCGATCCCTGGTGCCCGCCTTGTGGTCTACCAGGGCACCGGTCACTTGGTGCTGTGGGAGCAGCCCGAGCGCGTGGCTTCCGACATCCTCTCCTTTGTGGTAGCGGTGACGAGCTTGGGTAGACGAGACGAACAAGGATGACGAAACACGTGGCCTGGTGCCCCGTGTGCGCGAGCGTCTGATCCGTAGGCCGGGGCGTTGTGTCCCACTGGGCCTTGAGGCGTGTCGTTCACCCCCCGTCACCGGTGCTACCGGCTGACGAGGTCGGTGCTGAACACCGCAGCCGACGACGAGCTGATCCGTCTTAACCCGTGCCGGATCAGGGGGGCTGGTAACGAGCACCCGGCCGAGCGTCCGATCCTGACTCTGCCCGAGGTGATGCGGCTGGCCGACTCGATTGACCCGCGCTACCGGATGCTGGTGCTGCTGGCCGCGTTTGGTTCGCTGCGCTGGGGTGAGCTGATGGCGTTGCTGAGGTCGGACTTCGACCTCGACCTGGGCCTGGCGCACCTGCAGCGCTCGGTGGTCCTGGTGAACGGACATCAGATGGGCCCGATGGGGCACGTCAGCGCCGACGCTGCGCTGGTCTACCAGCACCGCACGGCGAGCCGGGATCGGGCGATTGCGGACGCGATGGACGACATGATCGCAGGGTTGGCGGCGTAGGACCGTGACATCTTGGGGCACGGTGGGGGCACGGCGACCGGTAACAGTCTTAGCAGATCATCCCTGGGATCTGAACGTGAGTCTGACCAGGGCTTTTGGTGGTGGAGCGAGCGACGGGAATCGAACCCGCATATTCAGCTTGGGAAGCTGATGTTCTGCCATTGAACTACGCTCGCGCGCCCCCAGCGTACGGCGGCAGTGCGGAGAGCAGCATAGCCGCTGGACTTCTCGCACGCATGTCACGAGCCCTTAGGGTCAGGTAGGTGAGTGGTCCGGGGCAGACGTTCGGGCAGGTGGCGCACGCCTACGAGCGCTTCCGGTTCGGTTACCCCGAGGCGGTTGCCGACCGGGTGCTCGGGTACGCCGACGGTCCGATCCGCACGGCCGTCGAGATCGGCGCGGGGACCGGTAAGGCGACCCGGTTGTTTGCCCGCCGGGATATCGCAGTGACCGCCACCGACCCCGACCCGGACATGCTCACTGTGCTGGCCAGGGTCTGCCGCGGCCTCCCCGTCGCCACCGTGGTCTCCGCATTCGAGATCCTCCCACCCAGGCCGCCCGTCGACCTGCTGTACGCGGCCGCTGCCCTGCACTGGACCCTCGATGAGGGACGGTGGGAGCGAGCCGCGACGCTGCTCCGACCGGGCGGGACGTTCGCCTCCTTCGCCGCGCCGCTCGTCCTCGCAGACCCCGAGTTGGAGGTCCGGG
This sequence comes from Propionibacteriaceae bacterium, assembly GCA_050996715.1. Lineage (GTDB taxonomy): Bacteria > Actinomycetota > Actinomycetes > Propionibacteriales > Propionibacteriaceae > Microlunatus. The sequence continues at coordinate 25,564 of JBPCRP010000054.1, read as the reverse complement.
TCGAGACCGCCGTCGGCCGGATCATTCAGGCCGCACACCAAACCAGGCGAGACCCCGACCCGGACGGCCTCGCCTGGCCGGGGACCGAACTGCGGACCGCCCCGCAGTTCGCCGACGTAGCCGAGGTCCGCCTGCCCCAGCGGATCGCGCTGAGCGCCAAGGCCTACGTCGACAACCTGTCGACGACTTCGGGCTTCCTGGCCCTGGATCGGGAACGGCGCGCCGCCGGACTCGACGAGCTTCGTCACCTGCTGCCATCCACGGTGGAGGTCGTCAACGACGTCGTGCTGCACCTGGCCCGGCGGCGCTGAGCCAGCCGCACCCGAGTCACACCCGGTTCCGGAGGCTGACACAGCAGAGTCACAGCCTTGGCGGACATGCTGAGGGCATGCCAGTCACGCCGGACCCGATCGCCGCCCGAAGCCGCGGTCTCACCACCATCCGTCGCGTCACCGTGGGGGTGGCCGTCGGCGCCGCCGCGGTCACTGCGGGTCTCGCCGGGCTCTTCGCGATGACCACGCCGACCGCCACGCCCAGCCAGAGCACCAGCACCAGCACCAGCACGTCGAACGACTCGGGTTCCAGCTCCGCAGCGAGCGGCTCCAGTGGCACGTCCTCGGCCGGCAGCTCGTCGACCGGCACCTCTGTCGCACCCGGCACCAGCGCGGGCAGCAGCCACAGCTCGACGGGCGAATCATGAACGCCCCGCAGCTGGCGCGCCGCCGCTGGCGGGCGATCGGTACCGACTGCGAGGTCATCGCCGAGACCGAGCAGGTGGCCGACGCTGCCGCGGTGATCGCACTAAACCAGCTTGCCGAGCTCGACCTAGCGTGCTCCCGGTTTCGCGACGACTCCGAGCTCAGCCGGCTGCGGCACGGCACGGCGGTCGCGGTCGGGGGTGTCCTCAACCGCACCCTGGGCGCGGCGCTCCGAGCCGCCCGGGAGACGGACGGCCTCGTCGACCCGACGATCGGCCAGAGCATCAACGCCCTCGGCTACGACGCCGACTTCGCGGCCCTGCCCTCCTGGCGCCGTCGGCTTCCCGGCACACCGAAACCGGCCCCCGGCCATTGGCGGGTCAGCCACGACCAGGCCGCCCGGCACGTGCTGGTTCCTCGCGGCATCGAGCTCGACCTCGGCGCGACGGCGAAGGCCTGGGCGGTTGACCGCTGCGCTACGACGCTGGCCGAGCAGTTGCCGGGCGGCTTCCTGGTCAACTTCGGGGGTGACCTGGCGGTCTCGGGGCCGGTCCCGGACGGCGGCTGGCGAATCAGCCTCGACGACGCCGACGGCACCCGCGTCGACGAGCAGTCGGTGATCACCATCGCGGGTGGAGCCCTCGCCACCTCCTCGACCGTCCGCCGCACCTGGGAGGCCGCGGCCGCTCGGCACCACCACATCGTCGATCCGCGGACGGGCGCCTCGGCGGACCCGATCTGGCGGACCGTCACCGTCGCGGCCCGCACCTGCGAACTGGCCAACACCGCCAGCACTGCCGCGGTGGTGCTGGGCACCGACGCCCCGACCTGGCTCGCCCGCCGACGGCTGCACGCCCGCCTGCTGAGCCGTACCAGTGAGGTCGTCTACGTCGGCGACTGGCCGGCCGACACCCGTACCCCGCAAGCGATGTCGGCATGAACCAGCTGCTCTGGTTCGGCACCCGAGCCACCGCGTTGACCTCGATCGTGCTGCTGACCCTCACCGTCGTCCTCGGCGCACTCACCGCCGGCCGGGGTGCGCCGCTCGGTCTGCCGCCGTTCGTCCGCACCAGCCTGCACCGCAGGCTCGCCCTGGTGATGGTCTGCTTCGTTGCCCTGCACGTGATCACCGCGATCAGCGAGACCTACGTCGATATCGGCTGGGCCTCCCTGCTGGTGCCGTTCACCGCCGGCTACCGACCGTTCTGGGTCGGCCTCGGCACCTTCGCCTTCGATCTGCTGGCCGCGATCATGATCAGCTCGCTGCTGCGGGAGCGGATGCCGCAGCGCAGCTGGCGAGTGGTGCACTGGCTGACCTACGCCCTCTGGCCGATCGCCCTGCTGCACGGCTTCGGTACCAGCAGCAGCGACGGCACCCTGGTCACCGCGATCACCATCGGCTGTGCCGGGGCCGGGCTCGCCGCCGTCGGCTGGCGCGCCTCCACCGGTCGGTCCGTCGCCCGCCGTCAGCTGGCCGACGCGCAGAGCTGGAGCTGATCATGATCGTGAACGACTCCCGCCGGGTCGACCTGGCCCGGACCGATCCGCGGGCCGTGCTCGGGCTCCTCCACGCCGCGAACCTCCGCGGTCACGGTGGGGCCGGCTTCCCGACGGCGACCAAGATCGAGTCGGCGCAGGGTCGCCGACCACGACTGATCGTCAACGCGTGCGACGGGGAGCCCCTGGTGCACAAAGACATCACGGTGTTGCGGCACGCCGCCGGCCTGCTTGCCGACGGCGCCGCGCTGGTCGCGTCGATGGTGCAGGCGTTCGAGGTGGTGATCGCGGTCCACACCACGGCTGTTCTCGACGCGGAGCGGATCGCTGCCCAGCTCGGACCATCCGCCCGGGTGCTGACCGTCCCGGATCGCTACGTGGCGAGCGAAGGCTCGGCGCTGGCCTCGCTGGCGGCCGGAGGTCGGGCCCGGCCATTCACCCACCTGCTGCCGCTGACCCACGGCGGCCTTAGCCGCGGCAACGTGGCCACGCTGGTCCTGAACGCCGAGACGGTGGCGCGGGTGGCGGCGCTGTGGCTCGACGCGGCGGAGGGTCGGGCGGGTTCGGCGCCCCCGGCCCGGCTGGTCACGCTCGCCGGTGCCGTCCGCCGTCCCGGTGTGGTCGAGGCCACCGTGGACACCAGGGTCGGCGCCCTGGTGGAGGCCGCCGGTGCGCCGACTACCCGCCGCGCGGTCCTGGTCGGCGGGTACGGCGGTCGGTGGCTGTCCTGGGCCGACGCGGCACCCACGTCCCTGGCCGACCTGGGCCCTGACCTCGGAGCGGGGTTGATCATGGTCCAGGGCGCGGACTGCCCGCTGCGGGTGGTGGGGTCGATCCTGGCCTACCTGGCCGCGCAGAGCGCCGGCCAGTGCGGACCGTGTGCGTTCGGACTGCCCGCGATCGCGGCGGACTGGGCCGAGCTCGCACACCCGGCCACCGCGCCCGCGGCCCACCAACGACTGCGGCGCCGGTTGCCGGTGGTCGAGGGCCGCGGCGCGTGCTCCCATCCGGACGGCGCCGTACGGATGGCGTCCAGCGCGCTGGCGGTCTTCGGCGCGCACGGCCGTGGCCACGCCCACGGCCGGTGCCACCACCCTGACGACGAGGCGACGCCCCCCATCGTTCTCGACCATCCCCGACTCAGACTGGAGCCAGCGCGATGACCTTCACTCCCGCCGACCAGCCAGATCCTGTCGCGACACGCGGGAAAAGGCGGGAGAAGCTGGCTGGTCGGCGAGAGCTGGTGGTGGACCGGATCGCCTGCACCGGGCACGGGCTGTGCGCCTCCTGGCTGCCCGAACGGGTCCGGCTGGACGAGTGGGGCTACCCCGTGGTGACTGTGGGCCCGGTCCCGGTCGAGCTGCTCGCCCACGCCCGCCGGGCGGCGGCCGAGTGCCCCGTGCGCGCGCTGCTGCTCCGGTGACCTCAGCACAGCGAACCGACCCTCAGGGTTAAGCCTGCACCGTCCCCGAGGACCCCATGAACTGCATGAATTGCTCTCGTCCTACCGACTATGCGGAGCTAGCGTGACCGTGTGATGACCCAGAGCTACCCCAGTGCCAGCGAGCCCACGTCCGACCGCGGTACGGAACCCCGCGACGTCGGTCCGGTCGCGGGTGGCAACTTGCGCGCCTCCGACGCCGACCGCGACCAGGTGATCCAGGTGCTCAGCACCGCCTACGCCGACGGTCGCCTCACCCGCGAGGAGCACGACGAGCGGCTCGAGGCGGTCATGGCGGCCAAGACGTTCGACGACCTGGTCCCGCTCACCCGGGACCTGGTCTTCACCGGAGCCCGCTACCCGCAGCAGGCGACGACGCCGCCGGCCGGCCAAGAGGTTGCCCCCACCAATGGTCGCCGCTGGCAGATCCAACCCGGCGGCACCGACGAGGCCGACACCATGGTCGCGGTCTTCAGCGGCGTGTCCCGTAAGGGCAAATGGCGGATGCGGCGACGGACCCAGTCGTTCGCGATGTTCGGCGGGATCGACCTGGACCTCAACGAGGCGGTCTTCGAGGGGCCGGTCGTGGAGATCAACGGCGCGTGGATCTTCGGCGGCCTCGACATCAAGGTGCCCGAGGGCATGGAGATTCGCGACCAGACGATGGGCATCTTCGGCGGCACCGACGTGAAGCACGTGGGTGAACCCCAGCCGGGCGCCCCGACCCTGGTGATCAAGGGCTTCACCCTGTTCGGCGGCGTCAGCGTCAGCGGCCCAAAACCCAAGCGCCGCCGCGGCTGGCACTGAGCCGACGGTGACGCGGGGGGATCTGTCGGACCCCACCACTACCGTGGGGCTTGTCATGGACGATCTCTTTGCTCCGCCGGGCCACGACTGGCAGCGGCTCTCACCCCGCTACCGGTCCCTGGTTCGCGTCTCGTCGCTGATCACCCTGGTCATCCTCAGCACGATCCCGGCCGTGCTCGTCGGGGTGATCGGCGGCCTGTGGTGGCTCTCGGGCCTTCTCTGGGGCGTGGCTGCTGTCATCTTCGCGATCCGCTGGGTGATCGCCGACCGGCGCTGGCGCTCCTGGGGTTACGTCGAGCGCGAGGACGACCTCTACCTCACCCATGGTGTCTTGTTCCGCACCCTGACGGCGGTGCCCTACGGCCGGATGCAGCTGGTCGAGGTCAACACCGGTCCGCTGCAGCGGGCGTACGGTCTGGCCACGGTCTCGCTGGTCACCGCCAGTGCCGGCACCGACGCCACCATCCCCGGTCTGGTCCCCGAGGAGGCCGCGCGGCTGCGTGACCGGCTCACCGAGCTGGGTGAGTCCCAGTCCTCCGGTCTGTGAGCTCCACGCAGTGACTCAGCCCTCCGTCGGCCACGACCCGACTCCACCCACCGCTGACGCCCCTGCCCCCGGGGCCGAGGCGGTGGCCGCTCCCGGTACCCCGCCGATCAAGGCGACCGAGCGACCGCACCCGCTGACCCCGTTCGTCCGCGGCTGGATCGTGCTGGTCGCCATCGTGTTCGGCTTCGGTCGCAACCTCGTCGAGCAGGCCGGCAACCGCGACGGAGGCGTGGGTTTCGGCGGGCTGGGCGTCGTCCTCGCCGTGGTCGCCGGCATCGTGGCGCTGACCGCGGTCGCCGGCTTCGTCAGCTGGTGGTTCACCCGCTTCGTGATCGACGACGACGAGCTGCGGATCGAGACCGGCGCGCTGTTCAAGAACTCCAAGCGGATCAGCTTCGAGCGCCTGCAGTCGGTCGACATCGTGCAGCCGTTGGTGGCCCGGCTCTTCGGGCTGGCCGAGCTCCGGCTCGAGGTCGGCGCCGGGGACAGTGGGGTCAAGCTGCGCTACCTCTCCCGCCGCAAGGCGACCCAGCTGCGCGACTACCTGCTGGCCCGGGCGCACGGCGACCGCTCCGTGATGGCCTCCAGCACAGACGGCGGCCAGGCCAGCGCCTTCACCGACCTCGGCCGCGACGACCGGCCGATCGTCACGATCAGCCCAGGATTGCTCGTCGGGGGGTTCCTGCTGTCCAGCGACTGGCTGGTCAGCCTCGTGTTCGTGCTCGGTGCGCTCGTGGTCACCACGTTCTTTGACGTCACGCTCTACGCCCTGCCCGGCCTGATCCCGTTGCTCCTCGGTGCGTTGTCGCTGATCAGCCGCCGGGTGATCGCCCAGTTCAACTTCACCCTCGCCGAGAGCCGCCGCGGGCTGCGGATCACCCGCGGCCTGACCAACCTGACCAGCCAGTCGCTGCCGATCGACCGGATCCAGGGCGTCCGGATCAGCCAGTCACTGCTGTGGAAACGGTTCGGTTGGTACCGAATCGACGTCGACGTGCTTGGTTTCGGGAGTAGCACCAACAACGAGGGCAACAACGGCGACGTGAGCTCGATCCTGCTGCCCGTCGCCACCCGCGAGCAGACCGCCGCCGCGTTGGCCCGGGTTCTGCCCGGGGTCGACCTCGGCGCCGTGGCGCTGCACCGATCGCCGCAGCGCGTCCGGTGGCTGCGGCCGTTCGACTTCTGGACCCTGCGGTACGGCTGGACCGACGACGTCGTGGTGGCCGAGCACGGCGTGCTGATCCACACCCGCAACGTCGTGCCCAACGCCAAGACCCAGTCCGTACGACTCGAACAGGGCCCGCTGCAGCGGCGGCTCCGGATGGCCGACGTCCACGTCGACACCCCGCGCGGACCGGTCAACCTGGTCGCCCAGCACCTCGACATCGACGCCGCGCGCGAGCTCACCCTGAGCCAGCTCGAGCGCGCCCGCGCGGCCCGGGCCCGGGGTCCCCTGCTGCCCCGCGACACCACGCCACCGCCGGAGGTCAGCACCGGGGACGACGCGGTGCTGGCCGCCTTCGGGCTGCGCGGCGTCCCCCCACTCGGGGGCGGGGGCGAGGCGGTCGTCTATCCCCTCGACGAGCATCGGGTGCTCCGCGTCTACAAGGCTGGTCACGAGTCGATCGGCCCAGGGCGTCCGGAGTCGACAGGTCAGGAGACGACCCCCGACATCCGCACCCAGCTGAAGTACTACTACGACGCCTGGGCCCAGTGGCCGATCGGCGTCGAGCTCCCCCAGATCCTGCAGATCGGCGACCTGCCACTGCCCGACGGCAGCCTCCGCAGCTGGACGATCGATCGCCGGATGTCGGGGCGCGGCCTCACCGAGTGGCTGATGTCGGTCGGCCCCGGACCTCGCCGCGACACCCTGACCACCTATCTCGACACCGCCCTGAGTCTGTCGCAGCTGCCGCTGCCCGGGCCCGGCTTCCATCGGCTCCTCGGTGACGCACCGGGATCGTTCGAGAGTCTGCCGGCCCTGCTCGACGACCAGCTCTGGGGCGGCTGGCAACGCGTCGGCGACCGGCTCCGGGCCGACCTCCCCGGCGCCGAGGACGTGCTGCACCGGCTACGGTCTGAGATCGCCGAGCGTCGGTGCGAGCCACGGTTGGTGCACGGCGACTACTTCCCCGGCAACGTCTTCGGCAGCCGGACCCCGGACGGGCGCGTCGTGGTCAGTGGGGTCGGCGACTTCAGCCCGCACACCCTGGCGGCCGACCCGATGATCGACGTCGCGGGCGCGGTGGTGCTGATGCAGCAGAGCTACCCCGAAGCTCTCGCCGACTCGCACTGGCTCGCGGGGCTGGCGGTCGAGCGACTCGGCAGCGACACGGCGCACTGGATCGACGTCTACCGCCGCTTCTACGCGATCTACTTTGGCGACGACCCGTCCGTCTACCCCTGGGCCCTCGCGCAGCTGCGCGGTCGCTGACCGCCGGCCCCGCCCGACCACGCCTCAACCGCGGAGGAGCTCCGCGACGATGCCCGCCTGCTCGACGAAGCCGGGGAGGTCGGGTTCGGGCTCGGTGGGTTCGAGCACCACGGTGTCCGCACCCGCCTCGACCCAGCGGTGGACCGCTTCGGCCACCTCGGCCGGTTCACCGACCGCCCACCGCTCGCCGTCGGTCCGCCAACCCCAAAACTTCGCCTGGGCGGCCATCCGCTCGGCACCGCCCCCACCGAAGGCGGTGGAGAGGTACTGGACCACCTGGTGGGTCTGGCGAGCTCCCCCGATCTGTTCCCGCGCCGTCCGCAGCTCGCCGGCCGAGGTGCCGCTGACCAACACGGTGCCGTCGGCGACCTCGCCGGACAACGCAAACGTCTTCTCCTTCGTGGCCCCGACCAGGACCGCCGGGGGTGTGCTCGGTGGCCAGCCGAGCTGCACGTCGTCCAAGGTCACGTAGCGGCCCGCGACGGAGACCTTGTCCCCGGCCAGCAACCGGCGCAGGGCCACCACGTACTCCCGCATCAGGGTCAGCGGGGACGCCACCCGGGTGCCGACCTGTCCCATCCACTCCTGCACCCCGTGACCGACCACCGGGATGATCCGCCCGGGGAAGAGCCGTTCGAGGGTGGCGAGCTCCATGGCGGTCAGAGCGACGTTGCGCAACGGAACCGGAAGCAGCCCCATGCCGACGTCGATCCCGTCAGTCACGGCGAGAGCGGCGGACGCGGCAGCGATCCCCGATTCGAGGAAGCAGTCCTCCCACAGCCACAGCTCGTCCAGGCCCGCGTGCTCGGCGGCTCGGGCGGTCTCCAGCAACAGCTCGGGTGGGTTCTGCGGACGGAAGGTGACCCCGATCCTCGGTGCGCTCATCCCCTCATCCTGGCTCAGTCGGCGGCGCGTGCCCGCTGCCGGGCCCGGTAGGCCGCGACGTGGGCGCGGTTGGCGCAGTTGCCGGTGTCGCAGAACCGTTTGGACGAGTTCCGGCTCAGGTCAACCAGCACCGCCTCACAGTTCTCGGCAGCGCAGACCTTGAGCCGGCCGAGGTCGTCGTTACGGATCAGGTCGAGAAACCCCATCGCCGCCTCGCCCCCCATCCGGTGGGCCAGGGGGGCGCCGAAGCCGGTCACGTGCAGGTGCCAGTCGTAGCCGTCGTGAGCGATGACGTACGGCCGGGCGTCGGTGTCGCAGAGCAGCGCGTTCACCAGCTCCGCCGCCTCCGCCCGGCCCGCGACGTGCCAGAGCGGGCGGATCCGGTCCCGCAGGCGGCGCACCTCGTCGAGCTCCTCGGCGGTGTGGGCCAGCGCTCCGGTGAACGGGTACTCGCGCAGGAACGCCTCCAGCCCCGCCTGGTCGGTCAGGTCGTCGACGCCGTCGTGCGCGGTGTTCACCAGGGCCACCGCCTCGACCAGGGCGACCTCAGTGTCATGAGTGAAATACAAATTGACTCCTGACGCAAGCTCCCTTAGTGTCAGGAGCGTATTCAGTTTAGACCCTGACAGGAGCGTTTCGTGCCACCATCCTCGACCACCCGATCGGGTCTGGCCATCGCCCTGCTCTCGGCGGCCACCTTCGGCATGGCGGGAGCGCTGGCCACCCCGTTGCTGCGAGCCGGGTGGACGCCGGGTGCCGTCGTCCTGGTCCGGGTCGGCGTCGCCGCCGTCGTCCTCGCGGTCCCCGCGGCGATCCTGCTGCGACGGAGCTGGCGGCTGGACCGGCGGGCGTCGGTCTACCTGATCGCGTACGGCCTGACCGCCATCGCCGGGGCCCAGCTCTGTTTCTTCAGCGCCGTGCAGTACCTGCCGGTCGGGGTCGCCCTCCTGCTGGAGTACCTCGCCCCCGTGCTGCTGATCGGCTGGCGATGGTGGCGGACCCGGCTACGACCGCGTACCGCCGTCCTGCTGGGAGCCGGCATCGCCATGCTCGGCATGGTCGGCGTGCTCGACCTGCTGGGTCCGATCTCCATCCACCCGCTCGGAGTCGCGTACGGCCTCGGTGCGGCCCTCTGCCTGTGCTGCTACTTCGTCTTGTCCGAGCAGCAGCGCGAGCCGGTGCCGGCCGTGGCCGTCGCGGCCGGCGGCACCGCGGTCGGCGCCATCGCCATCGCCCTCGCCGGTCTGGTCGGCGTGCTGCCGATGCGCTTCGTCGCTGCCGACGTCACCCTGCGCGGCGTCGACGTGGCCTGGTGGGTGCCGGCGGGCCTGCTGATCCTGGTGTCGTGCGTGGTGGCCTACCTGACCGGGATCGTCGCCGTCCGGCGTCTCGGCAGCCAGAACGCGTCCTTCGTCGCCCTGACCGAGGTGCTCTTCGCCGTGGTCGCGGCGGTCGTGCTGATCAACCAGACGCCGACGGTGACCCAGCTGGTCGGCGGCGTCCTCGTGCTCGCCGGCATCGTCTGCGTGCAACGTTTCGGGACCCCGACGCAGTCGGGGACACCCGCTGGTCCACTCGTTGCGACGACACCGCCTGCGCCCGCCGGTACCGGCGCTCCCCGCTGATCGCCGCTAGCGCAGGCCGTGACGACAGCCCACCCGGGTTGACATACTGCTCGCCGTGGGCGACGGGGAGCCGGTCGACGAGGTCTGGGACGCCCAGTCGCGCTGGTCGCAGGTGGCCAACCGCCTGAAGCGCCGGATCGAGCGGTACCGCGCGCTCACCCTCTGGCTGATCGTGCTGGTCGCCCTGCTCGGCGGCCTGGCGTCCGCGCTGGCCCCGTCGTACGGGTGGGCGTCGCGGGTGCTGGCAGCCGTGGCGGCCGTCGGGACGACCCTGCTGCCGTTGCTCCGCCGGTGCTGGTCGGGTCGGGCTGTCCGCGACTGGACCCGCGCACGCTCGGTAGCCGAAGTCGTCAAGTCGGAGGTCTACCTCTGGCTGGTGCGGGCGGAGGGCTACGGATCCGACCCGCAGGGCCGCGCGCTGCACCGGAAGGTCGACGCGATCGGCGACGACGCGGCGGAACTCCTCCCCCACCTGCAGGGCGTGCGGGCCCAGCATCGCCGCCTCCCGCAGGTCGCCGACACGCGCTCCTACTTCGAGCTCCGTGTCCGCCGGCAGGTCGACGACTACTACCGTCCCGCCGCAGCACGACTGACTCGTCGCCTCACGACTTTCCGTCGCGCGGAGGTGGTCGTGGCTGTCCTCGGCGCGGTAATCGCCGGGCTGTCAGCCCTGCAACAGGAGCAACTGACCACCTGGATCGCCGTGTCCACGGCCATCGGGGCCGCGCTCGCCATCCACGTCTCGGCGAGCCGCCTGGACTACCTGCTGCTTGAGTACCTCCGTACTGCGGAGCGGCTCCACCGCCTCGACCGGGTCGCCGCCGACGGTGGGTACACCGACGTGTCGCTCGTGTCGGCGGCCGAGACCCTGATCACGGCGGAGAACAAGGGATGGATGTCGAAACTGACCGACGACCCCTCCCCGCCGGGGGGCTGAGATCACCACGACGTCGGCCACACCGCGGTCAGACGGGCTTGGCGATCACGGTGAAGCACGGTTCGCCACCGCGGACGAAGCGGGCGACACCGCGGGCGATCCCCGCCACCTCCCACAGCGTGAACATCGGCGACAGGATGAGCAGGCAGGGCGGTTCCCACCACCGCCGCCGCGGCAGGGCCGACGCGGCCGAGTTGATCTTCAGACCTTCCCAGTACAGCCAGACCCCGTAGGCGGCGTTCAGGGCCCAGACCGGCACCAGGGCGAGCAGCGGCGGCGAGGTGTGCAGGTCGCGCAGGGCCACGCAGCACAGCACGATGACGACCGGATGGCCCAACGGCGCACACGCCCACACGAAGGTGTTGTGGAGCATGAGCAGGCCGTGCCGCCGAGACGGGCCTAGGGACGGCTGGGCGCTGTCTCGCGAGGAGGTGAAGCGCTGAGAACGTCCTGACACGAGCTCGAGCAGGCCCCACACCCAGCGCTCACGCTGGCGGATGAGGTCGCCGGGGGTCGCCGGAGAGGCGCCATAGGACCTGGCGGCGATCCACCCGCTTCGGCCTGGATACCGGCTGCAGAAGTGCAGGGCGAACTGGGCGTCCTCGACGATCGTCCGCGGGCCGAAATCCCACCCGATCACCGCTTCGATCGACGACCGTACGAGCAGCATCTCTCCGTGCAGTCCGGCGTAGGGCGAACCCCGCCCCGTGGTGGCGGCGAAGATGCTGATGTCGCAGCCCGGACGGACCGCGTCGGCAAGCCAGACCAGCCGGCTGGACGCGAGCTCGCGCGGATAGCAGAGGATGCCCTGGGCCAGGTCGAGGGCGTCTCCGCACCGGCGGTTCTCGTGCAGGAAGCGCGCGAGTTCGAGCACCGCGTCGGGGCGCAGATCGGTGTCGTCGTCCATGTGCAGGATCCAGACGTCGTCACGTATCTCTCCCTCAGCGGTTCGGACTGCATTGGCGTAGTGGTTGGCGCGTGCTTTGAAGTGGGTCCGTTCGGGGGTCTGGTACGACGCGGGCACGACCACGACGTGAGTCCACGGATCAGCGCTGGCCAGGTCTTCGATCTCGCCCCGAACCGCACAGTTCTCCTCGATGACGAGGTCGATCCTAAACCTCGTGAACCCCAGCGGGAGCGCGGCGGACGTCGTGGCGATCACCCGGCTCAGGGCCGGCAGCACGTCGCGACGACCGACCGTGGGGATGACGACGATCAACTGCTCGCTCGCCCGCTCGACCCGCTCAGGTCGCGCCTCTCTGAGGCTCCGGCGCGAACGCAGGGCCCCGGAGAGCCCGATGATGGTCCCGCCGAGGGGCAGGCTCCACACGACGGCGAGGTAGGTGTCCAGCGGACCGTTCCCCCGCGTACTGAGCCAGGTCACGGTACCCACCGTCGCAAAGACGACGAAGGCCACCACCAGGGCCCCGAACGACTGCGCCGGATCGGCCGTCGGGGGACCGACACGGTCCGCTCCGGGCGACCGGGTGGGCAGCCGGACGGTTCGTCGACCGGTCATTGCGCACCTCGGTCCTTTCCTGCCGACCGACCACTGGCTCGGAGGAGAACGACGTCCGCCGGCGGGACGACCAGCACGGTCGGCCGTATCAGAACGCCGGGTTGTGCATCTCAATGTAGAGGAGAACGATACGGCCAACCGGATACACGACGACAAGCTTGGTCTCGGGGCATGACACACCTGTTCATCAGCCACAGCAGCGCCGACCGCGAGCTGGCCGCTCAGGTCCGGGCCCGGCTGGACGCGGCCGGGTACGAGTCGGTCTTCCTCGACACGGACCCCTCCGCCGGCCTGGCCGCCGGGGCGGCGTGGGAGAAGGAGCTCTATCGTCAGCTTCGGAGCAGCGACGGCGTGGTCTTCATCGGTACGCCGGCGGCGGTCGACTCGCGCTGGTGCTTCGCCGAGATCGCGCTCGCTCGGTCCTTGGGGACCCCGATCTTCGCGGTCCGCGCCGACGGCGTCCGGCGCGACGGCCTGCTCAGCGACCTGCAATGGGTGAATCTGGCCGACGACCAGGATCAGGCCCGACTCATCGCCGGCCTCCGACGCGCCGGACTCGACCCGCGCCGCTCGTTCGAGTGGGACTCGTCCCGCTCGCCGTACCCCGGGCTACGCGCGTTCACCAGCGCCGATGCCGCCGTCTTCTTCGGCCGCACCCCCGAGATCGACCAGCTGACCGCGATGCTGCACCCGACGCTGGCACGGGGCACAGGCCGGTGGGTCAGCATCGTCGGCCCGTCCGGCAGTGGGAAGTCGTCGCTGCTCCACGCCGGTCTGCTGCCGGGGATCATGCGACTGCCGGATGAGTGGGTCACGGTGCCGCCGTTCGTGCCGGGGCGTCGACCCCTGCGCAACCTGGCGCGGAGTCTGGCCTCGGCGCTCACCGAGCGCGGCGCCGTGGTGAGCGTGGCGTCCCTGGAGCATGAGCTGAGCGACGATGCGACGGGCGGTCTCGCCCTGGTCGAGCGGATCCGGATCCTCAGCGAAGGGCAGGACTGCGAGGACCGCAAGGTGCTCCTCTCCATCGACCAGGCCGAAGAGCTGGTGACCCGCACGGCCCAGGTCGAGCAGCAGCGGTTCCTCCGCTTGATCGACCACGTCCTCGGCGACGGCAGCCCGCTGTGGGTGGTCTGCACTCTGCGGTCGGAGTTCCTCAGCACCGACCCGGAGCGCACCGGTCTGAGTGAGATCACCGACGAGTCCCTCGTGGTGGAGCCGTTGAGCCGGCAGCGGCTGGCCGAGGTGATCGCCCGCCCGGCGCACCGTGCCGGACTCCAGTTCGACCCCGGGCTGGTGGAACGGATGGTCGAGGACACGACCGGTGGGGACGCGTTACCCCTGCTCGCGCACACCCTCTACGAGCTGACGAACCGCAGCCCGCTCCGTACGCACATCAGCTACGACGACTACGAGGCGATCGGCGGTGTCCTCGGCGCGCTGCAGGGTCGCGCCGACCGGCTGCTGGGCGAGCTCGCGGCCGGTGGTCACGGCGACGTCGTCCTGCCCACCCTGCTCCAGCTGGTGTCGGTCGACATGGACGGTGAGCCCATCCGGCGCCGACTGGCACGGCGGGCCCTCACCGCCGACGAGCAGGTCGTGGTCGATACGTTCGTCGAGGCGCGGCTGCTGACGAGCAGCAGCCCCCGGGATCAACCGGGCGAGATCATCGTCGAGGTCTCGCACGAGGCGCTGCTCCGGCAGTGGGCCCCGCTGCGGCAGGCTATCGAGCAGTCGCGGGCCTCGATCGTGATGCGAGCCAAGCTCGAACGGGCGGCGCTCGACTGGGATCGCGGTGGGCACGACGACTCGTACCTGCTGCGCGGCGGCCGGCTGCTGGGGCTGCAGGAGTGGGTCGCGAGCCACGGCCCGGTGCTGACCGACGTGGAAACCCGGTTCCTCCAGGCCAGTCGCGACTTCGCCGCCCGGGAGATCGAGCGGATCCAGCGAGCGAACCGGCGACTGCGACAGCTGCTCGGTGCAGCGGCGGTGCTGTTGGTGCTCGCCGTCGTGGCGGGTGCGGTCGCCGATGTCCAGGCCGGACGCGCCCGCACGAACGCGGCCCAGGCCCACGAGCAGTCCACCATCGCCAAGACCCAGCAGCTGATGAGTGACGCCGCCGCGTTGCGGCCGTCTCAACCGGACCTGAGCCTCCTCCTCAACTCCGAAGCGGTCCGTCGGGCGCCGGCCGGACTCGCCACCGACGCGGTGGTTGCGCTGCGGCAGACCATGAACCGCACCTTCCGGGTGGCCAAGGTCCTTCCCCACTCCGACACCGTCAACGCGGTCGACTTCAGCCAGGACGGCACCATTCTCGCCACGGCCGGAAAGGACGGAGCGGTCCGGATCTGGGACACCGCCACCGGACAACCGGTGGGGGCACCGTTCACCGCCCATCAGGCCAACGTCCGAGACGTGGCGGTCAGCCCGGAAGACGGGAGGGGCTCGGTGGTCGCATCGACCAGCGACGGGGGGACGGTGTGGGTCTGGAAGCGGCTCAGCGGTGAGTCCTGGCTGTTGGCCACAGACCTCGGTGAGGTGGGCGGCATCGCCTTCAACCGGACCGGCTCCGCCGTGGTCGTCGCGACCAACGGCGGTAAGCTCCTCGAGCTCGGTCTCGACGGCAGTGGACGGACGCTGCTCGACCTGTCGGGCCGTTCGACCGCATTGTGGCGCGTCGCTTTCAGCACCGGATTCGACGTCGTGGCGGCGGCCTGCGAGGACGGCACCATCCGTCGAGTCGAGCTCCGAACCGACCGTCAGCTCCCCCCGATCCGCGGTCATCAAGGATGGGTCAACGGGGTGGCCTACAGCGGCGACGGGACGATGCTGGTCTCCGCCGGCGAGGACGGGACGGTTCGGCTCTGGGACCCGGTCAGCGGTCGAGCCCTGCGTCCGCCCATGCGCACCCAGGCCGGAGAGCTGACGGACGTGGCCGTCAGGTCCGACAGCGCTCAGGTAGCCGTCTCCGGTCGCAACGGCCGGATTCAGTTGTGGAACCCGCTCACGGGTCGGCTCACCGAGCAGCTCGCCGGGCACGCGAACGCGGTGCGCGGACTGGCCTTCAGCCGAGACGGGCGGCTCGCGTCCGGGAGCTACGACCAGACGGCCCGGCTGTGGGACCCCACTCCCACGTTCCCGGGTGCGGCAAAGATCCAGGCTGACGACATCCCCGGCTCCACGCGACGGATCAACGCCGTCGCCTACAACCGGGACGGAACGCTGCTGGCCACCGCGGGTGCCGACGGGACGGCTCAGCTGTGGGACGCCTCCACCGGGAAGCACCGAGCGACGTTGAGCATCGGGGCAGATCCTCGGCACCCGGGCAGCCTGGTGTGGGTGGCCGACGTGGCGTTCAGCCCCGACGGACAGCTGCTGGCCACAGCCAGCGCCGACGGCCTCGTACGGCTGTGGGACGTCGCCAGCGGAACCCAGTCGGGCGCCTCGTTGCACGTCCAGAACGGAGAGGCCACCAGCGTGGCGTTCAGCCCGGACGGCTCGCGGCTGGCGGCCGGCGACCACGGGACCGACGGCGGGCCGGGCGGTTCGGTCGTGGTGTGGCGGCTGGCGACTCACGACCAAGAAGCGGTCAGCACCCAGCAACATCATCAGGTCACCGACGTGGCCTTCCTCGACCGCTCCGTCATCGTCTCCTCCTCCTCGGAGGACGGCACCCTCCGACGCTGGGACATCGATTCCGGCCAGGTCGTCACCAGCCGTGAGGCCCACTCCGGTTGGGCCCTCGCCGTCGCGGTCGACCGCCCGGGCGGGAGGGTGGCGTCCGCCGGAGGGGACGGCGTCGTCAAGATCTGGTCGGGTTCGGACCTCAGCCCACTCGACACGCTCCAGGGCACGGCGTCCGAGGTCGACAGCACAGCTTTCGACCCCACCGGCACGTTCCTCGCCTCGGTGGGCAAGGACGGGACCCAACGCCTCTGGGACGTCGCCACCGGTCGGTTGGTGGGCGAGCCGCTCAGCACCGGGGCGCAGGAGATCACGGCCGTCGCGTTCAGTCCGATCGGCCTGCAGACCGCCGCGGCCGGTCTGGACGGGCAGGTATGGCTGACCTCGTTCGACCCCGCCACGACCCGGGCCGAAGCCTGCGCGGTGGCCAACCGCAACCTCACCGACGTCGAGTGGCACCGCTACGTCGGCGACCTCGGCGACGACCCGAAGGTGCCGTGCCTCGGCTGAGATCAGCGGTCAGCCTGATCGAGATCTGTCTGCTCGCGACGCTGACGGCGATCGGTTACGCCGGACTTGTCCGTGTCCAGCGCTCGCTGTTCCTGGCGGGGCTGACGTCGTCGACGCCGTACGCCGTGCCGCGGGACGCCGTGAACCTCGCCCTGGTCCATCGCGACCTGACCGAGTACCTGCTCCTGGTCGGGGTGACTCTCGTCCTCTACGGGTGGGTGGTGCTGCGGGCCCGTCGCTGGTCGTGGCCACCGGTGCTGGCGGTCCTGGTCGCACTACCGGTGGCGGTGCAGCTCGTGCTGCTGACCCAGCCACCGACCCTGTCGACCGACGCCTTCTCCTACCTCGCCCACGGATACCTCGCACGGGGCGGGAATCCCTACGTCCAGCAGGCGGCCGCTCTCCAGGGCACGGGCTACGGAGAAGCACTCCGGCGGCTCGGGTGGCTGCCGACCGCGGCGCAGACGCCGTACGGGCCACTCTGGACGCTGTTCGAACGCACCGTCGTCGCGATCACCGGCGCCGACGTGCGTACGGCCGTCACCCTCGTCAAGACGCCCGCCCTGGTGGGCAGCTGGGGCTGCAGCCTGGTGATCTTCCGACTGGCGCGCGAGCTGGCACCGAGGTGGCGGTGGCCGGCACTGGCGGCCTGGCACTGGAGCCCTGTCGCCATCGTCGAGTGCGCCGGCGAGGGCCACCTCGACGGCCTGATGGTGCTGCTCGTGCTGCTCGGACTCGTGGCGACCGTTCGCGGTCGCGCGTGGTCGGCGGTGCTGTGGTTGGGGGCCGCCACCCTGGTCAAGTTCCTGCCCGCGGTCCTCGGGGTGCCGGTCGTGCCCTTCTTGATCAGGTCTGCCGTCCGGCGACGACGCACCACGGCGCGAATCCTTCTCGCCGTGAGCTCGGTGGCCGCTGGTGCGGTTCTCGCGTTCGCGCCGTGGTGGGTCGGCCCCCAGACCTTCCTGGGTGTCTCCCGCTCCGGGAGAGCTCAGTTCGGATGGACTCCCTCGGGACTGATTTACACCGCGTTCCGGCGCTGGTGGCCCACACCCACCGCCGAGGCCTGGACCCAGGGTGTCCTCATCACCTCAATCCTGGTGGTGGCGGCGGTCGCGGCCGCCCGGGCGGATACGCCGCGTCGACTCCTTCACGGCTGCGGCGTGGTCGCCCTGGTGTCGTTCGCTCTGCTCCCCGGAGGGTGGCCCTGGTACGTCATGCTGCCCATCGCCGTCCTCCTGTGCTGTCCCGGGGCCCGCGTGCTGGTCTGCTGCGCCGTCCTCACCGTGACCACGCGGAGCATCGCCGTCTTCGGTGACCTCCAGCTGCTCGGTGCGGTCCCGCTGGCTGACACCGCCGATCTCGACGGTCTGATCGGGGTGCTGATTCCGAGCTGCCTCGGGCTTCTTTGCGTGCTGGTCCCCGAGCGGCCCGGCAGCGACAGGTCACTCGCCTCCCGGCTGCAGTGAGCGAGTCGGCGGGCTCCGGCAGCTTCTCCCGGGCTCGTGGGGGCCGAGCCCAACGGGTCGGCTTCGCCGCACGGGGCATCGGTAGAGTGCGGGCCATGACTGAGCGACCAGTGCTGGGGATCGACATCGGCGGTAGCGGCATCAAAGGGGCACCGGTCGATCTGAACACCGGCGAGTTCACCGCCAAGCGGCTGCGGATCGACACCCCGAAGAAGTCGACGCCGGAGAACGTCGCCGGCGTGGTCAAGAAGATCGTCGACAACTTCGCTGACCAGATCGGTGACGGCCCGATCGGCGTCACCATCCCGGCGGTCGTTACCCACGGTGTCACCCGGTCGGCCGCCAACATCGACAAGTCGTGGATTGACTGCGAGGCCGAGAAGATCTTTGAGAACACCCTGGGGCGCGACATCTTCCTGGTCAACGACGCCGACGCCGCCGGCGTGGCGGAGGTCCACTACGGTGCCGCCGCGAAGCACTCCGGACTGGTGTTGATGACCACCCTCGGCACCGGGATCGGCAGCGCCATCCTCTACCGGGGGGTCCTCGTCCCTAACTCCGAGCTCGGGCACCTCGAGATCGACGGCCACGACGCCGAGACCCGGGCCGCCTCGAGCGTCAAGGACAAGAAGGACTGGAGCTACGAGCAGTACGCGACCCGGCTGCAGCGCTACTACGAGGTCGTCGAGGACCTGTTCTGGCCCGACCTCTTCGTGGTCGGCGGTGGGATCAGCAAGGACGCCGACAAGTTCCTGCACCTGCTCACCCTGAAGACCCCGATCATCGCGGCCAAGCTGCTGAACACCGCCGGCATCGTCGGCGCGGCCTGGTTGGCCGAGGACCGCTCAGCCCACGGCGAGCCCGGTGCCCCGCTGCAGCGGGGCGCCCCCACCTGAGCGTCGGTCGGACGCCGTAGATCGGGTCGACCCCGGGGTTCACCCTGATCGGGGATCGCGGCCGAGCGCGTACGCTGACAGGCTCATCGCACCGGGCCACACACATCGCAGGAGAAACACCATGGGTTTGCTCAAGGGTCTCGTCAAGGGCGCCGTCATCGCCAAGGTCATCCAGGTCGCGCAGCGCGAGCTCTCCAAGCCGGAGAACCAGCGCCGGATCAAAGACGGGCTGCGTAAGGTCAGCAAGTCCCGCCACTGAACCTCAGCACCGCTCGAACACACCTTGGGCGTTCGAACGCCCTCTATAGCGGGTGTTCGAGCACCCAAGGTGGGTTCGAGCGTGGTGGGCGAGCGTGGCGGGCCAACTACATCCGCTCGAGAGCCTCGATGCCCAGCAGATCCAAGCCCGCGGCCAGCACCCGCTTGCTCGCCCGACACAGGGCGAGCCGGGAGTCCCGGACCTCACCGTCGGACTTCAGCACCGGGCACTGCTCGTAGAACGTCGAGAGCGCGACGGCCGTGTCGTAGAGATAGCCGCACAGCTTGTGCGGCTGCAGGGTCTCAGCGACCTCGACCACGACGTCGCCGAACCCCGTGAGCTGCAGGGCCAGGGATTGCTCGGCTGACTCGGCCAGGATGGTGATCTTGCTGCTGTCCGCCAGTCCCTCAGCTTCGGCCTTGCGCAGGACCTGGCTCATCCGGGCGTGGGCATACTGCAGGTAGGGGCCGGTGTTGCCGGTGGTCTGGGTCATCCGGTCCAGGTCGAACACGTAGTCCTTGGTGAGCCCGCTGGACAGGTCGGCGTACTTGATCGCCGCGAGCGCGACCGGGGGTGACACGCGCTCCTCGGCGGCGTCGAGCAGGTCGGCCAGGCGCATGGCCTTACCCTCGCGGGTCTTGTACGGCCTGCCGTCGGGGCCGAGCACGAGACCGTAACCGACGTGGGTCGCCTCGACGTCGGCAGGGAGCCAGCCGGCCTTGCGGCAGACCGCGAAAACCTGGGCGAAGTGATCACCCTGTCGGGCGTCGACGACGTAGATCAACCGGTCCGCGTGCAGATCGCGCACCCGGCGCCGGACGGCGGCCAGATCGGTGATCGAGTAGCCGTAGCCGCCGTCGCGTTTGCGGACGATCATGGGCGCGTTGAACCCGGCGACGAACACGCACAGCGCGCCGTCGTCGATCACCGCCGTCCCGTTGGCCTCGAGCTCCTCGGCCACCGAGGCCAGGGCGTCGTTGTAGGTCGACTCCCCCGCCAGGTCGTCGTCGGTGAGCTTCACCTTGAGTCGGGCGTAGGTGGCGTTGAAGCCGTCGAGGGAGACCGCAATCAGGTCTCGCCAGATCGCCAGGGTCTGCTCGTCGCCAGCTTGCAACGCGACCACCCGGCGGCGCGCATGGGCGGCAAACTCCTCGTCGTCCTTGAAATGTGTCGATGCGCGCTTGTAAAGGTCCTCCGAGGCGGGGAGGGTCAGCTGCGCGGCGTCAGCGCCCTCCTGCACGATCTGCTCCACCAGCATCCCGAACTGGGTACCCCAGTCACCGAGGTGGTTCTGCGGGATTACCCGATGACCGACGGCCGTGAGCACCCGGTTGAAGCAGTCGCCGATGATCGTGGTCCGCAGGTGACCCACGTGCATCTGCTTGGCCACGTTGGGCGCGGAGTAGTCGATCACCACGGTCAGGGGATCGGCGGCAGCCACGATCCCTACCTGCGAATCGGCCATCAGATCGTTGACCGCACCCGACAGCACGTCGTTGCGGAGTCGGAAGTTGATGAAGCCCGGGCCGGCGATGTCCGGCGGTACGCACAGGTCGGCGACGTCGAGCGCGGCCAGGATCCGTTGCGCCACCTCACGGGGCGGACGCCCCTCGCTCTTGGCCAGGCGGAGGGCCACGTTGGATTGGAAGTGGCCGAACTGGGGCTTGGTGGCCGGACGCAGCTCGGGGTCGACACCGGTGGTGGCGGAGATCCGGGCGCTCAGCAGCGCGGGCAAGGAGGACACGAAGTTCGAGTATTCCAGGGCGCGCGAAAGGGCGCCGACCCCGATGCGGTCGACGCCCTTGCGCAAAGCAGAGTGCGGTCAGCCCCGGGTGTCCTGGACCGACGCCTTCGACGCCTGCGCCTGACCCTGCACGTCCTCGGCCGCGGACTGGCCCTCGGACTTGACCGTCTCGGCCGCGTCGGTAGCCGTCGCCTTGACCGACTCCGCCGCGTCCTGTGCCGGCTCCTTCAGGTTGGCCGCCGCGTCCTTGGCGATGTCGGTGACCTGCTGCTTCACCGGGCCGATGTTCGCCTTCAAATCCGCCGCCGCCTGCTGCTCACGATCCGACGCCGGGATCAGGCCCGCGATCAGCGCGCCCAGACCGAACGCGACCAAGCCCGCCGCCAGCGGGTTGCCCCTGGTCTTCTGCTTGACCGCGCCGGGGGCGTCGGAGGCCGCGCTCTGCAGCGACGCCGCCGTGTCACCCGCGGAGCCGCGCGCGTCGTCAGCCGAACCCATGATCTTGTCCTTGAGGTCCGCGCCGGCCTCCTTGACGTGGTCGACCTTTCGCTTGGCGATGGTCTTGGGATTGGCCTCGTCGGTCAGGGTGTCCACGTCATTGCTGAGCCGCTGCCGGGTCGCTTCGATGTCGGCACGGATCTGGTCGGGGTCATTGCTCATCAGTTCTTCTCCTCTTGCCCTTTGACTGCGTTCGGAATCTTGCCCACGGTGTCGACGGTCTGCGGCAGACCCTTGATCCGTTCCAGCTCCTTCTTGCCCACCACGGCCAGCACCGCGGCGACGATCGCCCAGACCACGGCCACGATCAGACCCGACCACTGGTTGCCGATGAACTGCCCCAGTCCCCACCACGCGGAGACCGAGAGGAACACCAGGAACAACAGGCCCGCGACCGCGGCGCCGGCGAACATGCCGACCCCCTTGCCGGCCTTGGTGGCCGACTCCTTCGCCTCCGCCTTCGCCAGTTCGACTTCCTGGCGCAGCAGCGTGGTCAGGTCCCGGCTGACGTCACCCAGCATGGTGCCGATCGAACGACGTTCCTGCTCTTCGTTTTCTCCCTGGTACGTGCTGCTCATCGGACCACGTCGTCACGGCGCTGGTCGTCGAACGCCGGGGAGACGACCGGGTCGGCCGAGCCGTACGGCGCCGCGAGATCAGCGCCCGAACCGAACGCGTCGGCCTGGGTGGGGACCTCCTCCACGACCGACCGGGGCGTCCCCGACAGCTCGCCCCGCACCGGGGTGGCCGGGGAGGAGGGCATCTTCTCGGCCTTGGCGTTGCTGGCGAACCCACGGGTGGCGCGACCGACCACGACCCCGGCCAGCGCAGCGCCGACCAGGAAGGCGACGGGGCGACGACGCGCGAACGCGCCGAGCTCGTCGAGGATGTCGGCCGGCTCGTGGTTCTCCAGCCAGCTGGTGAGCTCACTGGCTTTGTCCGCACCCTGACGGGCGAGGTCGGTGATCGGACCCGAGGACTCCTGCCCCGAGGTCATCGACTGCAGCTCGGAGGCGTAGCCGCCGAGCAGTCCGGCGACCCGCTGCTGCTGGGTGACCGCCTGGCTGCCCGCCTCCGACTTGGCCTGGTCCAGCAGCCCCAGGGCCTGCTCCTTGGCCTCGCCCACGACGTTCTGCGCCTCGTCCTTGGCGACATCGCCCACCTGCGTCCCCGCGTCGACCGCGGTGTTCTTCACCTGGGCCGCTTCGTGCTTGGCGACGTCGCCGGTCTTGCTCGACCCGGCATCGTCCGACCCGGTGGCGGTGAAGCCGGCGTCACCGACGGCGGTGGCGCCCTGGTCGGTCGAATAGGTGGTCGCCGTGTCGTAATCGGCGACCGTATCGTCAGGCGCCGAACGCCGGGGCGGCCAAGCAACCTCGGTGGCGTCCGCGGCGTCGACGTCAGCCACGTAGCCGGAACCGGTGGGTCGCTCGTCGGATGGGGTCTGGGTCATCGGTTTCTCCTTGCCTCGACGCTGGCACGTCGGTGGTGGTCGAAGACTCGGGTCGAGCCTCCGGTGGTGCGTGCCACGAAACCCGGTTGGATTTCTTGGCGTTCTCGACCTCGGCGATGGCTGAATCTGAACGGCAGCTCCGGGTTGAGACCGGGGGCACACTGCGGCGCTGGGAGGTGATCGCCATTAGTACCCCGTCGTCATCACGGTCGTGCTCAGCTCGTGCCGTCGTTGCTCGGGGGCGCAGTGGCCGACGCTGCTGAAACTTGTTTACACAGTAAAGCATGATCTGCCCGAGGATCACCAGCGGGGGGCGACCGGCTCGTTCGGCCGCACCGCGGTCGGCACGCGACCTTCACCCGGCAACCCGGTCGGGAATACGACGGGGGGGAAGCCGTGCTGTAGGAGGTGGACGGCAGCAATGCCGTCCTTCGTGTTTATCTTTACCGCGACCACGACGAGCACGGCACAGACAAGCAACAAGACGTTCACGAAGCGGTACCAACAAGACGAAGGAGCGAGCACCATGACCCAGGTCCCCACGATCACTCTCAACGACGGCGTCGTCATCCCGCAGTACGGCTTCGGTGTCTGGCAGGTCTCGACCGACGACATCGTGCCTGCGGTGAGCAAGGCGCTTGAGGTCGGCTACCGCCACATCGACACCGCGGCCATGTACGGCAACGAAGAAGGCGTGGGCAAGGCGATCGCCACCTCCGGAATCCCGCGCGACGAAATCTTCGTGACCACCAAGCTCAACAACAACGGTCACCTCGACGCCGTCGCCAAGGCCGAGGAGAGCGTCCGTAAGCTCGGTCTCGACCACGTCGACCTCTACCTGATCCACTGGCCGCTTCCGAAGCGCGACACCTATCTCACCGCCTGGCGGGGGCTGGAAGAGGCCAAGGCCAAGGGCTTGACGCGCTCAATCGGGGTCTGCAACTTCGAGCCGGCACACCTGCAACGGCTGGCCGACGAGGGTTTGACCACCCCGAGCGTGAACCAGATCGAGGTGCACCCGACCTTCACCAACGACGCAGCCGTCGCGGCAAGCATCCAGGCCGGAGTCGAGGTCGAGGCCTGGAGCCCCCTGGGTTCTGGTGTCGACCTGGACAACGAGGTCGTGGGTGGGCTGGCCAAGGAACTGGGCAAGACCGCGGCCCAGGTCATCCTGCGCTGGCACCTGCAGCTCGGCTACATCACGTTCCCGAAGTCGGTCACCCCGAGCCGGATCCAGGAGAACTTCGAGGTCTTCGACTTCCAGCTCAACGACGACCAGGTGAAGGCGATCTCGGCCCTGGACGACGGGAACCGTACGGGTCCGAACCCGAACGAGTTCGACATGGTTCCCGACTGACCTCTCGGTCACCGACCCGGGTCTGAGCCCGGCAACGCCGGCGCGGCCCGCCGGTCCTCACGCAGCCTGTGTCCCGGCCGCGGGACGACCGGCGGGCCGTATCTGCGTCGTGGTGAGGGACGCGAGGTCCTACCTGGCGAAGGCGACCACGTCGTCCAGGGCGGGACGGTAGCCCTGGGAGGTGTCGACGTCGAGCGTGGGCACATCGAGGCTGATCGCCACGAAGGTGCTCGGCACGGGCACCTCGTCGAGGTCGGCGTGCGCTGTCCGGGTGGCCTGTTCCGCCCGTCGCCGCCGCATCCGGTCCCGGGCCTGGTCGTCCCCGATCCAGCACCGCACCACGCGTACGTCGGCCAGCGGAAGCAACGGCTCCAGACCCCGGCGCCAGAGTGGGTCCTGGAACGCGGCCTCAGCGACGAGGGTGACCTCGGCGCGGAGCAGCAGCTGCACCGTGGCGAAGAAGACCCCGTAGGTCCGTACGGTGAGCGGATCACTCACCGACGCGACGAACCTCGGCGATGCCGCATGGACCATGCCCTCCTTGATCTCGTCCCGGCAGATCGCCGGGCACCCGACCTCGGCCGCCAACCGGTGGGCCAACGTGGTCTTCCCGCTCCCCGCCGGCCCACTGACGATGATCAACGTCGGGAACGGGGTCCGGCGCGACGTAGGCACCGGTGCACCGTAACGGTCACCGCAGCCCGATGTCGTCTCCGGGCAGCACGGCGGTGATCATGTGCCGGCATTACGGGTTTTCGCACTTTTGCTGCCATGGCGACGCGCGCGCACGAGAATCCGGGCCCTCGTCACCGGGCTCGATCACCAAGGGCACGCATGATCATCGTCCTCGCCGACGTACCGTCCGACGCGGTCGACCTGCTGGGGATGGAGCTCACCGGGCCCTGACGTCCGCCTCCTCCTCCGGCCAACGCCCCCCGCCGCAAACGCCCCCGGCGAACATCGCCAAACACCTAGGGCCGAACGCCTTCGCCACCCGCCTCCGCCACCCGCCCCTCCCCTTCCCGCCCGCCGAGCGGGGGATCAGGAGGCCGGGGCCGGTTGGCAGTGCGGGCACCAGTAGCTCCGACGCTCCTGACCGCGGGGGCCGAACGCCTCGGTCTCGATCGCCGTCCCGCAGCGCCGGCAGGCCCTGTTCGAGCGCTCGAAGACCCAGTGCTGGCGGTCGCTTCGTAGATCACCGGTGGTCGACTGCTCACCGTGGTGCTTGTTGGCCTCGAGCAGCTGCTTCGCCCGGGTGACCACGCGGCGGAGGTCGGTGACCTCGGCCACCGGGGTGCGCGGGTGAACGC
>JBPCRP010000036.1:0-18464 GCA_050996715.1 Propionibacteriaceae bacterium | reverse complement strand
CCTCGACGCACTCGTCGCCGCGGCAGAACTCCAGGGCCTGCTCCATGCTCATGTTCTTCGGCGGGATCAGCCGCTCGAGCTCGTCACCGGTGGCGGAGCGCACGTTGGTGAGCTTCTTCTCCTTGGTGATGTTGACATCCATGTCGTCGGCGCGGGCGTTCTCTCCGACGATCATGCCCTCGTAGACCTCGGTGGTCGGGCCGACGAACAGGGTCCCGCGCTCCTGCAGGTTGAACGAGGCGTACGCCGTCACGACCCCGGTGCGGTCGGCGACCAGGGAGCCGCTCGGTCGGGTCCGCAGCTCGCCGTGCCAGGGCTCGTAGGCCTCGAACACGTGGTGCATCAGGCCGGTGCCGCGGGTCTCGGTGAGGAACTCGGTCCGGAAGCCGATCAGGCCACGGGCCGGGACCAGGTACTCCATCCGCACCCAGCCGGTGCCGTGGTTGACCATCTGCTCGAGCCGACCCCGACGCAGGCCCATCAGCTGGGTGACGACACCGACGAAGTCCTCGGGGGCGTCGATGGTCAGCCGCTCCACGGGCTCGTGCACCTTGCCGTCGATCTCCCGGGTGACGACCTGCGGCTTGCCGACCGTCAGCTCGAAGCCCTCGCGGCGCATCATCTCGACCAGGATCGCCAGCTGCAGCTCGCCGCGGCCCTGGACCTCCCACGTGTCGGGGCGCTCGGTCGGGTTGACCCGGATCGACACGTTGCCCACGAGCTCGGCGTCGAGCCGGTTCTTGACCAGCCGGGCCGTGAGGTTCTTGCCCGACCTCCCGGCCAGCGGTGAGGTGTTGATACCGATGGTCATCGAGATCGACGGCTCGTCGACGGTGATCAGCGGCAGCGGCTTGGGGTTCTCGGGGTCGCTCAGCGTCTCACCGATGGTGATCTGCGGGATGCCGGCGATGGCCACGATGTCACCGGGGCGGGCGAGGTCGGCCGGAACGCGGTCGAGGGCCTCGGTGATCAGCATCTCCGACAGCTTGACGTTGCTGATGGTGCCGTCCTGACGACACCAGGCCACGACCTGGTTGCGCCTCATCTCGCCGGCGAAGATCCGGCACAGGGCGAGGCGGCCGAGGTAGGGGGAAGCGTCGAGGTTGGTGACGTGCGCCTGCAGCACCGCGCCCTCCTCGTACTCAGGGGCGGGGACGTCGTTCAGGATGGTCGCGAACAGTGGGCCGAGGTCGGCAGCATCGGGCATCTCGCCGTTCTCCGGGGCGGTCAGCGAGGCGCGGCCGGCCTTGGCCGAGGCGTAGACGACGGGGAAGTCGAGCACGTCGACGTCGCTGTCGTCGAGCAGGTCGAGGAACAGCTCGTACGTCTCCTCCACGACCTCCTTGATCCGCGCGTCGGGGCGGTCCACCTTGTTCACGACCACGACGATCGGCAGGTTCTTGGCCAGCGCCTTGCGCAGCACGAAGCGGGTCTGGGGGAGCGGGCCCTCGGAGGCGTCGACGAGCAGCAGCACGCCGTCGACCATCTCGAGGCCCCGCTCGACCTCACCACCGAAGTCGGCGTGACCGGGGGTGTCGATGATGTTGATGATGACGTTCTGGCCGTCGGGTGCGTGGTGCAGCACCGCGGTGTTCTTGGCCAGGATGGTGATGCCCTTCTCCCGCTCCAGGTCCATCGAGTCCATCACCCGGTTGTTGACGTCCTGGTTGGCGCGGAAGGCCCCAGACTGCCAGAGCATGGCGTCGACGAGCGTGGTCTTGCCGTGGTCGACGTGGGCCACGATGGCGACGTTACGCAGGTCAGAGCGGATGGGCATGGCGGAGGACTTCCTGCAGTACGAGTGGGTGTCGCCGTCGCACGATCGGCGGGCAACCTGCCCGAGTCTACCGGCGTGGCTCTCCTACCCCGAATCGTCGTGCGGCTCGGACGCGCACACTGTCGCGTGGCCGGCTCCTGATAGACCGCCTACCGTGACGCGTCGAGGCTGGCTGCTCTTCGGGGCCTTGGGGATGGCCTGGGGCATCCCGTACCTGTTCATCAGGGTCGCGGTCGTCGACCTGGATCCGCTGCTGGTGGCCGTCGGGCGCACCCTGCTCGGTGCGCTGCTGCTCCTACCGCTGGCGCTGCGCCGACACGCGCTCCGGCCCGTGCTCGCCCGCTGGCGCTGGCTGGTCGCCTACACCGTGATCGAGATCGTCGTGCCCTGGTTGCTGATCGGCCACGCCGAGACCCGGCTGAACTCCTCGACGACCGGACTGCTGATCTCCATGGTCCCGATCGCCGCCGCCGTGATTCTCACGGTGACCGGTCAGGACCGGCTGGGGTGCCGCCGCGTGCTCGGACTGGTGCTCGGCCTGGTCGGGGTCGCCCTGGTGGTCGGCCTCGACCTCGACCTCGGCGACGGGATCGCGGTGCTGCAGCTCTCGGTGGTGGTGGTCGGCTACGCCACCGGCCCGATCATCATCAGCCGTCGGTTGGGCGATCTGCCGCCGCTGGGCGTGGTGACGGCGTCGCTGGTGGTGGCCACGGTCATCTACGCCCCGTTCGCCCCACTGGTCTGGCCGACCCGGGTGGTGTCGGGTGCGGCGGTCCTCTCGGTGGTGGTGCTCGCCGTGGTCTGCACCGCGGTGGCCTTCCTGCTCATGTTCGCGTTGGTGGCCGAGGCGGGACCAGCCCGGATGACGCTGATCACCTACGTCAACCCCGTCGTGGCCATCGTGCTGGGCGCCCTTGCACTGGGCGAGCCGCTGACCGCCGGGCTCGCCGCCGGGTTCCCGCTGATCATCGCCGGTTCGATCCTCGGCACCTCGATGAGCCGCCCAGCGCCGGCCGAGGCCCCCGTCGCCGGCGAGTCGTGCGCGTCGCCCGACCCCGCACCCGATCACGCGTCAGACTGATCCGTCGCCCTGACCAGACCTCACCTGTGGTACGACGGCGGTCGAGCTCGGCGCCCTCGGGCGAACGGCTCCGCTGAGTCCTCCGGGTCCGCCTGCCCGACCCCCGTACGCTGGAAGGCACCCGACAGGACGGAGCCCCAGTGGCCATCGGCAAGGACTGGTTCACCGACAGCTTCCGCCACGAGTTCGACCAGCAGGCGGGGGAACTGGGTCGTTTCAACCTGGCGGTCTTCGGCAAGACCGGGGTCGGCAAGTCCACGGTGATCAACGCGCTCTTCGGTGCCGAGGTCGCTGCCACCGGGATCGGCGAACCGGTGACCCGAGGGAGCCACCTCTACCTCGAACGCACCGGTCACCTGGGCATCGTCGACACCCAGGGTCTCGAGGTCGGCAAGGACGACAAGGAGATCCTCAACGAGTTGGGCAAGGTCGTCCGGGAGAGCCGCCGGCTGCCGCTGCCCGACCAGATCCACCTGGCTTGGTACTGCGTCCGGGGCATGGACCGGCGCTTCGAGGACGCCGAGGCGCAGTTCGTGAGACGGCTCGACGAGCTCAACCTGCCCGTGGTGCTGATCATGACCCAGGTGCCGATGCGCGCCGGGGTGTTCCATCCCGACGCGATCGAGCTGGCCGAGGCCATCGAGGCCCGTCGGCTGCCGATCGCCAGCGGGCGTCCGTTCCTGACCTACGCGATGGCCGACCCCTTCACCGGGCAGCAGCCGTACGGGTTGCGAGAGGTTCTCGATGCCAGCTTTCGCCTTGCGCCGCAAGCAGTTCACGGCGCCCTCAACGTCGCGCAGCAGGTCGACCTGGACCGCAAGGCGAAGGCAGCGCAGAAGTTCGTCGGCGCCGCGGCCGCCGCAGCCGGAGGGGCGGCGCTGAGCCCGATCCCCTTCTCCGACGCCGCCATGCTGGTCCCGATCCAGCTCGGCATGATGGCCAAGATCGCCCAGCTGTACACGATCAAGTACGACCGGGCGGCGCTGCTCGCCGTCGCCTCGACGACCGCGGCCACCCAGGCCGGCCGGGCGACCTTCGGCGGTCTGGTCAAGCTCATTCCCGGGGCCGGGTCGGTGATCGGTGGGGCGATGAGCGCGGCGGTCGCCTCGAGCTTCACCTACGCGATGGGCAGCGCCTGGCTGGTCGTCTGCCAGCGGGTGGCTGCCGGCAAGCTCGCTGGCGTGTCTGGTGCGCTCGACTCCGACGCCGTCCGCGAGGTCTTCCTGAGTGAGTTCAAGAAGCGGCTGTCGACCGTCCGCCAGTCGGAGACGCCTGGGCGCTGACGCGCTGACGCGCTGACGCGCTGACGCGCTGGGGCCCTCCTCATCGCCTAAAGTGCTCGGTTGTGTCGATTTCCAGCGTCGCGGAGCTCCTGCCCGACGAGCCGCCTCACGACCAAGTCGTCTTCGAGACCCGCCTGCAGCGGTACTGGCCGGACCTGCTGTCCGGCCTCGCCGGGGCCTACCCCGCCGCCGCTCCGCAGATGGCTGAGCGCCTCGTGCAGATCGCGGCTGACCGCTTCCGGGAGCGACCGTCGGACCTCCGCCTGCTGGACTTGAGACGGCACGCCGACCCGCACTGGTTCCAGCACCAGTCGATGCTCGGCTACGCGACCTACGCCGACCGGTTCGGCGGCACCCTGGCCGGCATCGCCGACAAGATCGACTACCTCGCCGAGCTCGGCGTCACCTATCTGCACCTGTTGCCGCTGCTGACACCGCGGCCCGGTGCCAACGACGGTGGGTACGCGGTGCTGGACTACCGCACCGTGCGCGAAGATCTCGGCACCATGGCCGACCTCGCCGAGCTCGCCCGCCAGCTGCGGGCCCGGGGCATCTCGCTGACTCTGGACCTGGTGCTCAACCACGTGGCGCGTGAGCACGCATGGGCGGAGCAGGCGCGGCAGGGAGACCCGCACTACCGCGGCTACTTCCATCTCTTCGCCGACCGGCTGCTGCCCGAGGAGTACGAGCACTCGCTGCCCGAGGTGTTCCCCGACTTCGCGCCCGGCAACTTCACCTTCGACGCCACGCTCGACTCCTGGGTCTGGACCACCTTCAACTCCTGGCAGTGGGACCTCAACTGGCACAATCCCGAGGTCTTCTACGAGTTCGCCGACCTGATCCTCTACCTCGCCAACCAGGGGGTCGAGTGCGTCCGGCTCGACGCGATCGCCTTCATCTTCAAGCGGATGGGCACGGCCTGTCAGAACCAGCCCGAGGTGCACGCGATCACCCAGGCGCTGCGCGCGGTGGCCCGGATCGCGGCGCCGGCACTGGTCTTCAAGGCCGAGGCGATCGTGGGCCCCAACGACTTGGCGCCGTACCTCGGGGTCGGCAAGCACACCGGCAAGGTCAGCGACCTGGCCTACCACAACAGCCTGATGGTGCAGATCTGGTCGAGCCTGGCCGCCAAGGACACCCGGCTGTTCTGCACCGCGCTCAATCGTTTCCCGGCCAAGCCGGCGACGACGTCGTGGACCACCTACCTGCGTTGCCACGACGACATCGGCTGGGCCATCGACGACGGCGACGCGGCGGCCGTCGGGCTTGCCGGTCACGCGCACCGCTGGTTCTGCTCGGAGTGGTACGCCGGGCTCTACCCTGAAAGCGACGCCAGGGGCCTGGTCTTCCAGGAGAACCCGGACACCGGCGACCGGCGGATCAGCGGCACCGCCGCCTCCTTGGCCGGAGTCGAGTACGCACGCTCCGCCGGCGATCCGACGCACCTCAGGTTGGCCGTCGACCGGCTGCTGCTGGCGCACACGATCATGCTCGGCTTCGGCGGCCTGCCGTTGATCTGGATGGGCGATGAGCTCGCGTTGACCAACGACTACCACTTCCCCGAGGACCCCGACCACGCTGGCGACAACCGGTGGGCCCACCGGCCGGCCATGCCGTGGGACGTCGCCGAACGCCGGCACCAGGAGGGCACGGTCGAGCACCGGATGTGGACCGGCCTGCGGCACGTGATCACCGTGCGCTCGATGCTTCCCGGGATGAGCGCGACCACCGAGACCTCGACCCTGGACCCGGTCAACCCCAAGGTGCTGGTCCTGGCCCGGCAGCACCCGACGCAGACCATCGTGCAGGTCTACAACGTGTCGCCCGTCCCCCAGCGCCTTCCGAGGTGGGTCGTGCCGCTCGCCGACGGAGCTCGCAACGCCCTCGCGACCGGCGCGGTGCTGGACGGGGCCGACCTCGACCTGGGGCCGTACGAGTGCCGCTGGCTGGTCCACCAGGCCTGAGTCGGCCGCGACTTCGGGATTTCTTGAGCCTCTTCTCGGCCGACGTCTCCGAATCAGTGGACGAGGCGACGACGTCCGTCGCACCCTGACGACACCCTGGAGCCCCCTCATGGTCGAGATGTTCGTGTCCTTCGTTCTCGTGGTCGCCGTCTTGTTCGCGGTGTCCGGTGTCATTTCGGCCGTCATCGCGGGCTCCAGCCCGATCCACACCCTGACCCGGCGAGCCCGGATCACCCGGGTCGTGCGCCAGGAGAGCGCCGACCTCGACCGACGCTACGAACTGCTGCTGCACATCTGAGGCCTCCGGGCCGGCGACGACGAGGCACCGAATAGCCTGCACGAATGGCTGTCGACGACGCTCGACGAACGGTGGGAGACGCGCTCTCCGAGCTCGGTCTGCCGTGGTCGCAGAGCCGGCCGGGAGTCTTCACCGTCACCCTGCCCGGCACCCGCAAGCTGACCACCGAGTGCGCCATCGAGGTCGGCCGGCACGGCGTCGGCTTCCGCGCCTTCGTGGTCCGGCACCCCGAACAGGACCATGTGGTGGTCTATCGCTGGCTGCTGGAGCGCAACCTCAAGCTCGACGGGATCGCCTTCAGCGTCGACAACTTGGGCGACGTCTACCTGATCGGTAGGCTCTCGCTGGCCGCGGTGACCGCGGCCGAGGTCGATCGGTTGCTCGGGTCGGTGGCCGACGCCGCGGACAGCGCCTTCAACCCCGTGCTGGAGATGGGTTTCGCCGACAGCATCCGCGCCGAGTGGGCCTGGCGACGGTCCCGGGGTGAGTCCACCGCCAACCTCGAGGCCTTTCGATCCCTGGACCCCGGCTCCGGCTCCGACGTCCCGCCCGCTCCCTAACGAAACTGGTCAGGGATGACCCAGGACACGCCGTACGGCCTGTCGTTCGTGACCACTTTCGCGCGAAGGGACAGGTCAGTCGTCGAGGCGGGCGGCCACATCGGCCGGGAAGCCGCCGGTGGCGATCGGTGACCAGCGGGTCGGGGTGATCCGGATCAACGACTTGTCCTGGACGGCCATCGCCTGGCGGTACTCCTCCCAGTCCGGGTGCTCGCCGGCGATGCAGCGGAAGTAGTCGACCAAGCCGTCGGCTGCCTCGGGCATGTGCAGCACCTCGGCGTCACCGTCGACCTGCACCCACGGCCCGTCCCACTCGTCGCTCATGACCAGGACCGAGGTGAGCGGGTTGCGCTCGGCGTTGCGGGTCTTGGCCCGGCGGGGGTAGCTGGAGATCACGATCCGGCCCTGGTCGTCCACGCCGCCGCTGACCGGGGAGATCTGCGGGCGGCCGTCACTGCGGGTGGTCGCGATCAGCATCCGGTGGCGGGGGCGGACGAAGTCGAGCAGCTGGGCTCGTTCGACCTCGGTGTTCGTTGCGACGGTTCGGGCCATGCCGTGCAGCGTAGGGGAGGTGTGGCGCAGCCCGGTTCAGGACTCCCGGTGGATCTTGTGCTGGACGGTCTGGACGCGGGGCCCGGACCGTCATCCGCTCGACGTTGACCTGGTCGGGCCGGCTGGTCGGCGCACCGCCGATCACCCCCGTCTCGGGTCCACGCCTTGATCCGCTCCCGGGACGGGTCGCCGAGCCGCCGCGGGGTTTCACTAGGCTGCCGGTCATGACGAGTTTGCGGAAGCGAAGCGCCCTCCAGCCCCTGCGGCGAGCAGTCTCATGACCTCGACACTGGTCCTGCTGCGGCACGGCGAGAGCGCCTGGAACGCGAAAAACCTCTTCACGGGCTGGGTCGACGTCGACCTCACCGAGAAGGGCGAGACCGAGGCCCGCCGCGGGGGCGAGCTGTTGGCCGAGTCCGGTTTGCTGCCCGACATCGTCCACACCTCGTTGCTGCGTCGCGCGATCCGGACCTCCCACCTCGCCCTCGACCGCGCCGATCGGCTCTGGATCGAGACCAAGCGCTCCTGGCGGCTCAACGAGCGGCACTACGGCGCGTTACAGGGCAAGGACAAGGCGGCCACCCTCGAGGAGTTCGGCGAGGAGCAGTTCATGCCCTGGCGCCGTTCCTACGACGTGCCCCCGCCCCCGATCGACGACGACGACGAGTTCGCCAACTTCCACGACCCGCGCTACGCCGTCCTGCCGACCGAAGCCCGCCCCCGGACGGAGTGTCTCAAAGACGTCTTGCTGCGCGCCCTGCCGTACTGGTACGACGACATCGTCCCCGACCTGCACCGCGGCCTGCTCACCCTCGTTGCGGCCCACGGCAACTCGATCCGGGCCCTGGTCAAGCACCTCGACGCGGTCTCCGACGACAACATCGTCGGTCTCAACATCCCCACCGGCATCCCGCTGCTCTACGAGCTCGACGACGATCTCAAGCCCGTCACCCCGGGCGGGCGCTACCTCGATCCGGAGGCGGCCAAGGCGTCGATCGAGGCCGTGAAGAACCAGGGCAAAAAGTAGCGCCGCGCGGTCGGCTGGACCTCGACTGCACCCCGAGATTTGTGGTGAGCAACCTGCCAAGGGTTCAGGACGGTTGCTGAGCGCAGTTCGGCGCGAAGGTGCCGGGGTTCACCGACCGACCGACCCCGTACGCACCGTCAGGGCTGCGGCCAGACCTCCGCCTCGGGGAACTCGCCGGTCACCACGTAGATGACCCGACGGCCCATGGAGGCGGCGTGGTCGGCGATGCGTTCGTAGTAGCGGCCGAGCAGGGCGACGTCCACCGCCGCTTCGACGCCGAAGTTCCAGTCGTCGGACAGCAGGGTGCGGAACTGACCACGACGCAGCTCATCCATCTCCTGGTCGCGATCGTAGAGCTCTTGCGCCGTCTGGATGTTGCGATCGTTCAGAGTCTGACCGGCGGTGACGACCATCTTCTCGGCGACGTCGCCCATCCGGATGAACGTCGGACGCAGGGCGTTCGGGATCGCGGACTCGGGGTAGCGCAACCGCGCGATCTTCGCGACGTGGGCGGCGAGGTCGCCCATCCGCTCGAGCTCGGTGACCATCCGCAGCGTGGCGACCAGGGTTCGCAGCTCACCGGCGACCGGGGCCTGCCGGGCCAGCAGCGAGAAGGCGCGTGCCTCGACGTCGGCCTGACTGCGGTCGAGCTCGTCGTCGGAGCTGATCACCTGCTCGGCAAGCTGCAGGTCTGCGTCGAGCAGCGCCGTGGTGGCGTGGCGGACCGCGGTCGACACGGCCTGGGACATCTGGACCAGGTCGGCCAGGATGTCTTCGAGCTGTTCGCGGTAGTTCTCGCGCATGGTGGTGCGGTCCCATCGTTTGGTCTCGTAGTACGTCGTGCCTCAGAGGTGGACCGGTGGCCGGCCCCCGATTACCGCCCCTGCGTCCCTCCTCACCCTAGGTGGGGGATGTATCAAGGGTCACCCACGGCGTGAACACTTGGTGAACGGGGGCCGAACGGCGGCCGCAGGCCCCGCGGCCGGGCCTGAAGTTCGGTCGGTAGCCACTCCGGGGCCCCCTAGTATCGGCCCTGTGAACCCGACCGGACTCGTCCTGGTCGCGCTCGTCCTCGGGCTGCTCGTCGGTTGTCTCGCCGGCGTCGCCCTGAGCCGGGCCCGGCAGCGGCGACAGTTCGCCGAACCGGTGGCCGAGTCCGGACCCGAGCCGACGACCGTGACGGTGCCCGCGGGCATCGCCGACGTGCTCGAAGTCCTCCGCTCCGCCGCCGTTCTCGTCGGTCCTCACGACGAGGTACTGAGCTCCAGCGACTTCGCCCGCACGCTGGGCCTGGCTCGGGGGTCGCGGGTCGGGATCGCTGAGATCCTCGACCTCGTCCGCCGGGTCCGGAGCGACCGCACGTCGCGTTCGATCGAGTTGGACGTCAAGCGCGGGACCGGTCTGGCGGTGGTCTCGCTCGCGGTCCAGGTCTCCCCGCTGGCGGCGGGCCTCGTGCTCGTTTTCGCCGACGACCAGACGGCCGCGCTCCGGATCGAGGAGACCCGGCGCGACTTCCTGGCCAACGTGAGCCACGAGCTCAAGACCCCCATCGGGGCGATCGCCCTGCTGGCGGAGGCGGTGGGTGCGGCGTCCGACGACCCCGACGCCGTACGCCGGTTCGCGGGTCGGATGGAGACGGAGTCGGACCGGCTGGCCGAGCTGGTTGGGCAGATCATCGACCTGTCCCGGCTGCAGGGTGACGAGCCGCTTCGCGACGCCGACCTGGTCGACGTCGAGGCGGTGCTGCACGAAGCGGTCGACCGCGCTCGGGTCGACGCGGAGCGCAACAACGTCACCTTGGCGGTCAGGCCGATCATCGACTGCACCGTGCTGGGCAGTACCCGACTGCTCACCGTGGCCGTGCACAACCTGGTCCAGAACGCGGTCGCCTACTCCGACGCCGGCGCCCGGGTAGTCGTCGCCGCCCAACGTGGACGCGACGACACGGTCTCGATCACGGTCTCCGACAACGGGATCGGCATCGCCCCGAAAGATCTCGACCGCATCTTCGAGCGGTTCTACCGCGTCGACTACGCCCGCAGCCGGGCCAACGGCGGGACCGGGCTCGGCCTCTCGGTCGTCAAGCACATCGCCGCCGCCCACGGCGGCGACGTCTCGGTGTGGAGCCAGGTCGGACAGGGCTCCACCTTCACCGTCACCGTGCCCGCCCACCTCCCGAAGGACGCACCCCCGTTGCTGCACTCCCTGCTCGCTGACTCCGCTGAGTCGTCCCCTTCGTTCCAGGAGATCAACCGATGACGCGAGTGCTGGTCGTGGAGGACGAGGAGTCCTACCGCGAAGCGTTGTCCTACATGCTGCGCCGCGAGGGCTTCGACGTCGTCGAGGCGCCGGACGGTGCGGCCGGTGTCGCCGAGTTCGACCGGGCCGGTGCGGACATCGTGCTGCTCGACCTGATGATGCCGGGCCTGCCCGGCACGGAGGTCTGCCGCCAGCTCCGGGCCCGCAGCAACGTGCCCGTGATCATGGTGACCGCGCGCGACTCCGAGGTCGACAAGGTCGTGGGGCTGGAGCTCGGGGCCGACGACTACGTGACCAAGCCGTTCAGCCACCGCGAGCTGGTCGCCCGGATCCGGGCGGTGCTGCGGCGTGGCCAGGACTCCGAGCTGCTGCCCGACGTGGTCGAGGTGGCCGGGGTCCGGATGGACGTCGAACGGCACGAGGTCACGGTCGACGGCGCGCGGGTCCAGCTGGCGCTGAAGGAGTTCGAGCTGCTGGAGATGCTGCTGCGCAACGCCGGTCGGGTGATGACCCGTGGTCAGCTGATCGACCGCATCTGGGGCGCCGACTACGTGGGGGACACCAAGACCCTCGACGTGCACGTCAAGCGGTTGCGCACCAAGATCGAACCCGACCCCGGCGCCCCGGTGCTGCTGCAGACCGTCCGCGGGCTGGGCTACAAGTTCCAAGGGTGAGGAGCTCTGGGGCCGATCGTCGCGGGTCGGCGGAGCGCGTCGGCCCCGACCACGGGCGGCGGGAGGTCACGCCACTACCCTGAACCGGTGACCGGTGACATCACTGTCTTCTCGGGTTCGGCCCACCTTGCCTTCGCTGAGGAGATGTGCTCGATCCTCGGCGTACCGCTGTCTCCGTCGCGGACCACCCGCTTCAGCAACGACTGCCTGCAGACCCAGCTGCGGGACAACTGCCGTCAGCGTGACGTCTACATCGTCCAGCCCCTGGTGCCGCCCACCCAGGAGCACCTGGTCGAGCTGCTCATGATGATGGACGCGGCACGCGGGGCCTCGGCGGCCCACATCACGGCGGTGATCCCGCACTACGCGTACGCCCGCAGTGACAAGAAGGATGCCCCCCGGATCTCGATCGGCGCCCGGCTGGTGGCCGATCTCATTCAGACCGCCGGGGCGACCCGGGTGCTGACCATGGCTCTGCACGCCCCGCAGGTGCACGGGTTCTTCTCCGTGCCCGTGGACCACCTGAGTGCGGTTCCCGAGCTCGCCGGCCATTTCGTCGACCGCGACCTGTCCCACACCGTGGTCGTCAGCCCCGACCTGGGCAACGCAAAGGTGGCGACGGCGTTCGCCCGGGTCCTCGGGGTCCCGGTAGCGGCCGGCTCCAAGCGCCGGCTCGCCGACGACTCCGTGGTCATCGACGCGATCGTGGGAGACGTCGAAGGCCGGGACGTGATCGTCATCGACGACGAGATCGCCACGGCTGGGTCCATCGTGGAACTGCTGCGCAAGCTGCGCGAGGCCGGGGTCCGCGACGTGGCCCTGTGCGCCACCCATGGGCTGTTCAGCGGACCCGCCATCGAGCGGCTCAAGCAGGAACCGGACATCACCGAGATCGTGGTGACCAACACGGTGCCGCTTCCGCCCGAGAAACAGCTCAGCACCATCGTGACGTGCAGCGTCGCGCCGCTGTTCGCCGAAGCCGTCCGACGGATCCACGTGGGGGAGTCCGTCAGCCGGTTGTTCGGCGGCGAGGTGACCTACGGCTGAGCCCCCCGGTGCCCGAGGTGACCCGCGCGGCGGCTCAGCTGGACGAGGTCGTCGTCGCCGGCGGGCTCACGGTCGCGTAGGGACCGGTGTTCGCGTCGATCACCGGCGCCACGATGCTGACGCGGCCGGCCTTATTGAAGGTCAAGGTGACCCGCGCGGTGTATCCGGCCTGCAGCGGACCGGTGACGGTGATCGGGGCCCGGTCGGTGAGGACGACCAGGTTGTTGCCCAGCACCACCGGACCGGTGAGGGCGACGGTCAGGACCGCCCCGTCGGAGCCGTCGGCGTTCAGCTCGGTGGCGCTCACGGCGGTCAGGGCCTCGTCGGGCTGCGCCGCGCCGATGCTGGCGGAGAGGAACCCCGTGCCCTGGGTGCGGGTGAGGATCATCAGGTTGCGCACCTTGACCGCGGGCACGGCCTGATAGCTACCGACGTCGGCGTTCACGCCCTCGGACGGGGTATAAGGCTGGTTCGTCTGCACGTTGAACCCGCAGGCCGCGAGGGCGAGCGCAGCGAGTCCGGCCCCAACGGCCAGCAGCCCGCGCCGCAGCGTGGAGCGGCTCGAGGCGGATGGGGCCATGGCGAACGGGCGATGGGCCACGACGGTGCACTCCTCACGTTCGGGCAAAGCAGACAAGACGACACAGACGGCCAGTCGCCGGGAGCGACGTCAGGCAGCCTAGTGCTCACGTCCCGAAGTTTGTCGGGCCCCGCCCCGCCCAGGCGCGCCGCGCGGCGTTCTCCGCAGTCGGGAGGGACCGCGGCGTCTCCGGCTCGTCGTCCTGGCGCTGCAGGCACCCGTCCGAGGCGGGTCCGTCCGGCCCCCGGTCGGAGCCGCTGATGCACAGCCAACCCTGATATGTCAACCCTTAGTCCCCGGGTGAACCTGCCTCTGGCTAGCGCAAACGCCGGCCGGTCGACCCTGAGAGCGTGCTAAACTCGACTCCGGGAAAGGGGTTCACACAAATATGACCTTTACAGTCGGCGAAACGGTGGTCTATCCCAATCATGGGGCGGCCGTCATCGAGGACATCGAAACCCGTCAGATCAAGGGTGAGGACAAGCTCTACCTCGTCCTGCGCATCGTGGGACAAAACGACCTGGTCGTGCGCGTACCAGCCTGCAACCTCGACCTCGTCGGCGTGCGTGACGTCGTCGATGCCGACGGGCTGGAGCGGGTGTTCAGCATCCTGCGCGCCCCACACACCGAGGAACCGACCAACTGGTCGCGACGCTACAAGGCGAACCTCGAAAAGCTGCACTCCGGCAACGTGAACAAGGTGGCTGAGGTCGTCCGTGATCTCTGGCGCCGCGAGCGTGAGCGGGGCCTCTCGGCGGGTGAGAAGCGGATGCTCGCCAAGGCCCGGCAGATCCTGACCTCCGAGCTCGCCCTCGCCGAGCGCGTCGACGAGGCTCGGGCCGAGGTCCTCCTCGACGAGGTACTCGCCTCCTGAGGCTGCTTGACCGCACCAGCACCCAGATCGTGAGCACGAACGACAGCGACGAC
Source organism: Propionibacteriaceae bacterium (assembly GCA_050996715.1). Classification (GTDB taxonomy): domain Bacteria; phylum Actinomycetota; class Actinomycetes; order Propionibacteriales; family Propionibacteriaceae; genus Microlunatus. The sequence continues at coordinate 4,435 of JBPCRP010000036.1, read as the reverse complement.
GGACTAGGCCACGAGTCCGTCGTCGCTGTCGTTGTCGCGGCCGGTTCGGGATCCCGACTCGGTGGGGAGACCCCTAAGGCGCTCCGTGAGCTCCGCGGGCGCTCACTGGTCGGTCGGGCGGTGACCTCGCTCGCGTCGGCCGGGGTGACCCGGGTCGTGGTCGTGGCCCCGGTCAGCTACGTCGACCAGACCCGGGCGGTGCTGGCCGATCTCGAGCCCGACGTCGACCTCGTCGTGGTGCCCGGGGGGTCCCACCGACAAGACTCCGTCCGTCGGGGGCTCGCCGCTCTCGACCCCGAGGCCAGCAGCGACCTCGTCGTGCTGGTGCACGACGCGGCACGCCCACTGGTCCCGACCCAGGTCGTGACCCGGGTGATCGCCGCAGTCCGGGCCGGAGAGCTGGCGGTGGTTCCGGTGGTACCGGTGACCGATACGATCCGGGCCTACGCGTCCGAGGCGGGTGGACCCGCCCGCGTCGTCGACCGCACCCTGCTGCGCGCCGTCCAGACTCCCCAGGGCTTCGCCTTCTCCGCCCTCTGGGAGGCCCATCAGCTGGCTCTGCAGACGGGTGCCGAGCTCACCGACGATGCCGCGGTCTGCGAGCTGGCTGGTCACCAGGTCGCACTGGTCGACGGCTCGGCCCTGTCGTTCAAGATCACTCTGCCGCTCGACCTGGCCTTGGCCGAGCTCATCTGCGCCGCCGCGGACCCCCGGTGACCCCCGCCTCGTCGGTCGGGTTCCGGACCGGTATCGGCGTCGACGTCCACCGACTCGTGGCCGGTCGTCCGATGCGGATGGCCGGCCTGAGCTTCCCCGACGAGACCTCCGGCCCGGAGGGCCACTCCGACGGAGACGTCGCCTGCCACGCGGTCTGCGACGCCGTGCTCAGCGCGGCCGGGCTGGGCGACCTGGGGAGCAACTTCGGCACGAGCGAGCCGCGCTGGGCGGGAGCCGCGGGGATCGACCTGCTGGCCGAGGCCGTCCGCCGGGTGCAGGATGCCGGCTGGTCGGTCGGCAACGTGGTCGTGCAGGTGATCGGCAACCGACCCCGGATGGGTACCCGGCGGATGGAGGCCGAGCAGCTGCTGTCGGACGTGGTCGGGGCGCCCGTCTCGGTCTCGGCGACCACGACCGACGGCCTCGGGCTGACTGGTCGGGGCGAAGGGATTGCCGCTCTCGCCACCGCGCTGCTCGTCGTGAGCTGAGCTCAGCTCAGCTCACGGAGTGTGTTCCCCCTGGGCTCGTCGCCGGGCCGAGTCGGCTCAGCGCACCTGCGACGCCGGCACCACGAAGGTGTTGCAGGAGCTGACGGTCGAGTGGCCCAGCCCTTCCTGGCCCCAGTAGAGGCGGCTCCGGGCCAGCCCGTGGTCGCCCTCGACATTCGCCTTGCCGCTGAGGGTGTCGTCGCCGATGGCCCGGAAGGTGTTCTCGATGCTCGGTACGTCGGACTGCTGGATGCCGAGCGATCTGGACACGGCTCGGATGAACATGCCCGAGAAGCAGTCGGCCTGGGCCTCGAGCCGGCGGCTGGCCAGCAGCTGGTCAGCCTCGCTGCCGTTCCGGGTGGCCAGGTGAGCGGTGATCAAGATCCCGGTCCGGGCCTGCAACGCGTGGCCGAACTCGTGGGCCACCACGATGTCACCGCCCCGGTTGGCGGCGGTGACGGCCGGGATGGCCTGCACCAGCAGGTTGCTGTAATAGACCTGCTGGTCGGCGGCGCAGTAGAACGCGTTGACCCCCGAGTTGCCGCATTTCGTGTTGACCGACTCGCCGTAGATCGTCACGGTCGGTCGAACGATCTGCCAGCCGGCGTCGCTGATCGGCGGTTCCCAGACTCGCAACAGGCATCCCATCAGGGTGCTGAAGTGGGTCTTCAGCGCCGAGTCGGAGGCCGTGGTGAGGTTGATCGGCTTCAGGTCGCAGCGAACGGGAATCGGTGTGCTCTGGTCGTAGAACGGGTTGGTCTGCAGGTAGGCCGCGACCTCGTCCTGCGACTGCGCGTAGGGCAGCGGCGGCGGATCGGTATCGGGCGGCGGGACCTGGTAGTTGTCGTTCTGGTAGGCCACGTCGGAGCCCGAGCTGTTCAGGTTGACGGTCACCACACCGGCCATGGCGACGATGGTCACCAGCACGAGGGAGCCGAGCAGCATCTTCAGCGGTGAGCGGCGCTGCGGCGGCCGACCACCGCCGTACGGCTGGTGGCCGAAGGGCGGCGGCTGACCGTACGGCTGCTGACCAGGTCGCGGGTAGCCAGGCCGCTGCGGACCCGGCTGGGGGAAGCGGTGCTGGGGGGCGAACCCACCGGGGGCGTTCCACTGGTCCCGGTAACGCTGGCCCTGGTTGCCCTGGCCACCCCAGGACTGCCCCACCTGCTGCTGGCTCACGCGGGACACCCTAATCGCCGCTCAGGTCTGCTGCGGCCGGCCCGAGGGCGTTGATGGCTCGTGGGCACCGCCGCTCACCGGGCTGTACGGATCGGGTAATCGGGCCCATGCCGACCCGATGATCATCGACGTGAGGGGTGCGCACGATCGGCGAACCCGAACCCCATCTGTGAAAGAGTGACGCTGCTGTGAGCCTCGCCCGAGCTCGCTCGGCTCGATGATCACCGCCAGATCGGAGGCGACCCGTGACCACCACCGCGACCACCGCACCCACCTCGGGTCGGCGCCGCCGGCTCCGGACCGCCCTGGCGCTGGTCGCTGCGTCCCTCGGACTGGTCGTGGGTCCGCTCACACTGCCAGCGTTCGCCGCGGGTCAGGTCACGACGTTCGCCGTGCAGGCCGGGGTCGAGCAGAGCGGGCTGGTCACCGTACGGCAGACCATCACCTTCCAGGGCGCCGCGCCCGGCACCCTGACCCAGCAGCTCGAAACCCGCGAGAACCTCGTCGGGGACCGCCAATACGTGCAGACGATCAGCGACGTGACCGCGTCCGCCGGGGGTCAGCCGCTGGCGTTGACCATCGATGACGACGACCCCTACACGACGATCGAGGTGAAGACCGGTGGGGCGTCGGGGCCGATCGAGATCGATTACCAGGTGGTCGGCGCCGTGGTGAACGGTCCGAGCGGACCGGTGCTGCGGCTCCGGTTGCTGCAGGGACTGTCGGCGCCGGTCGACCAGGTCACCGCGACGGTCACGGTGCCCGGCATCTCCTACGTGAAGTGCGTGTCCGGATCACCCAACTCCACGATGCCCTGTGACTTCGCCGCCGGCGGCACCGAGGACGCCCAGCAGCCCACCTTTCGCGACGGCCCCCGCGGACAGGGCGAGGTCGTGGCGGTCGAGATCGGCTTGCCCGTCGGCACGGTCACCGCGAACGAGCGGGTCGAGTACCGCTGGACGGTCGCCCGGGCCTTCTCGGCCCAGCCGCTCCCGCTCGGGATCGCGCTGGGGCTGCTGGTCCTCGGCGGGCTGGGCCTGCTCGCCCTGCATCGCCGGGGCGGCACCGACCGCAGCGCCGGAAATGTGGTCACCTCGGTAGGGGAATTCGTCCCGGTCGGTCCCGGTCAGACGGAGTTCCGTGGTGTCGGCGACGTCCGGCCGGGCCACGTGGGCACGGTGGCGGACGAACGGGTCGACCCCATCGACGTCACCGCCACCCTGCTCGATCTGGCCGTCCGCGGTCACCTGCTGATCACCGAGCTACCCCGCGCGTCGGAGTTCGCCCCGGTGGACTGGATGCTCACCCGGCAGCCGGGGGTCGACCCCAGCACCCTGCGTCCCTTCGAGGCCAAGCTGCTCGACGGGGTCACCGTCGACGGTGACGAGGTGCGTGTCTCGGCGATCGCGAACAGGGTCCAGGGCGCGATGGGTGACGTGCAGTCCGCGCTCTACGACGAGATGGTCGAGCACGGCTGGTACGAGCGTCGTCCCGACGCCACCCGCAACAAGTGGACCCAGTGGGCCCTCGGGCTGCTGATCGTCGCCGTGGTCGTGGTCGGGGTGCTCGCGGCCTTCACGAGCTACGGGTTGGTGGGTCTGGCTCTGGTGGCGCTGGCTCTCGCCTTCGTCGTCGTCGCCCAGGAGATGCCGTCGCGGACCGCTAAGGGGGCTGCGCTGATGGCCGGCCTCGGCGCGCTGCGCGGTCAGCTGCTGAGCCAGCCGACCGACCAGATGCCGCCCGGCGCCGAGCTGCGCGAGCTGTCGGAGGTGCTGCCGTACGCGGTCGTGCTGGGCGGGGTAGACCGCTGGCTCGACGCGATCGTGGCGACCGACGACGACGACGACCCGGACTCCACCGACCTGCCCTGGTACCACGGCCCCGACGCTTGGCATCTGCGGGATCTGCCCTACTCGTTGAAGAACTTCATCACCACGACCTCAGGCACCCTCTTCTCCCGCTGAACCTCCCCGCCACTTTTCGCACAGTGGACCCCGGGGACCCAAGGCAAGGGGGGGATATCTGCAAAAGGGGGAGGGGGGGGGCCCGAG
>JBPCRP010000174.1:0-22715 GCA_050996715.1 Propionibacteriaceae bacterium | reverse complement strand
CCCCTCCATGCTCTCCCCCCACCACAGCAGGAACACCGGCGGTTGTGTGTCCGCTGCGCCCCCCCCCCCCCCACGCCCGGGCGGCGGGGACGTCGAGGCGGACCTCGACCTGTGCGGTCCCGGCCTCGGCCGACACGTCGGCACTGACACCGTCGCACTCGACCCCGAGCACCGCGGATCCACGAGCCACGGCCCACTCCAGGTCGACGACGACGTCCAGCACGCCCGCTTCGCCGTCCATCCGGGCGCGGGGCCGGACCCCAGCCACCCGGACCTCGTCCCAGGACTCGATCCCGATCCCGCCGAGGATGCCCGCACCGGCAAGGTCGGGGCCCCAGTCCCAGCCGTAGGCGCTCGCCATCTTGCGGAGCGCGTTGAAGGGCCGGTTGTAGGCCTTGGGTCGCGGACCGAGTTCGACCTCCAACCGTTCCGCGGCGGCGTACGGCGCCTCGACGGTGATCTCGAGCGTGTTGGATCCGTGCACCAGCAGTGATCCGATGTCGAAGCGATGGGTGCGGTGCTGGTTGGCGGGCCGACCGATCTCCATCCCGTTGAGCACGACGACGGCCACCGTGTCGAGCCCCGTGACCACCAGATCGTGCCGGGTCGCCCCCGTGCCGTGGTCGGCCTCGGGCGACCCGTCGAAGGTCGTGGACCAGCACCAGCCGGTCGCACCCACCCACTGGACAGCGGACTCGTTGGCCCCATCGAACGGGTCCGGGATGAGACCGTGGTCGAGCAGGTCGGCGTGGATCTCGCCCGGCACCGTGGCCGACACCCCGGTGCGGAGCATCTCGGGTCGATCGGTCCCGGGTCCATCAGCCCCGGCCGAGGCCACGCGCACCGTCCAGGACGCGCCCGCGTCGGTCGTCAGGGGCGTACGGCGCAGCGCGGTCACCGTAGCGAGGTGGGCGAGGAGGTGGGCATGAGTCGGCACTTTAGCCGTTCAGTTGCCCGCTGTCTCGGATCACGATCTGGCCACCGGTTGCTGTGAATCACGCCGGGATGGTTGACATTGAAGCGCTTAAGTGATGAGTTGACCCCGTCCGTACGGGGACGTGTCCCCAACCGGACACGGGTCGAGTCCGAACCGAAGGGTTGCAAAGATGCACTCTGTTGTCGTCACCGCCGCGCGCTTGCGCAGTCGTCACGACTCCCGTGCGTTCCCCTGCCCCCACGCCGCTGCCGACGTTCCGCGACCCCTGTGCGTGTCGGTACGGACCGCTCATGGTCACCCCACGCTTCGCTCCCGACCGGCGGCCACGTCGGCCACGGCACCTACCACGAAGGACGGATCTCGATGACGTTTTCGCCCGAGCTCGATGACGATCTCGCGCAGACCACGCAAGCACCCCTGACGGGAGCTTCGGGCACAGCGTTCACCACCACCCGCCGCCGGTTCATCACGGTGACAGGGCTTGCGGCCGGAGCAGTCGCCGTCGGACTCGGCGCGGCGGGCTGCGGCACCGCGCAGACCGGCAGCAGCGGCGGGAGCGGGGGAACGGGCCGCGCGGGTGTCGCCGGCGACACCCTGTTTGTTGGGGGCTTCCCGTGGGGGCCAACCACCAGATTCAACCCGCTCCGCGCGTCCCCGGCCTGGCCGACCGCCCCGGGTCAGAGTCAGTTCATCTACGAGACGCTGGTCCGGTTCAATCTGCTCGACGGCTCGCTGGCCCCGGGCCTGGGCAAGGAGGTCCAGGAGAGCGGTCAGACCCTCACGGTGCCCCTGCAGGACGGCACGAAGTGGTCCGACGGCACCGAGCTGACCGGCGACGATGTGGTCTTCACCTTCCAGATCGCCAAGGACAACCCTCTGACGTACTCCAACGTGTGGGACTACCTCGAGAAGGTCGAGGCCAGCGACCCACGGACCGTGGTCTTCACGGCCAAGAGCAAGCCGCTCAACCCGCTGGCCATCAAGAACGCGATCGCGGCCACCTACATCCTGCCCAAGCACGTGTGGAGCGACATCGCCTCGGCCAAGAAGCTGACCAGCGACACCAACCTCAAGCCCGTCGGCTCGGGGCCGTTCCTGCTCGACGTCTACGACCAGACCCAGGTCAACCTGAAGCGCGACGACAAATACTGGGGTAAGACCGCCTTCGGCACCCCGCCCATGACCACGATCAACCACCCGATCTTCAAGTCCAACCAGGACGGTGACCTCAAGCTGGCCAGCGGGCAGATCGACGCCAGCCAGCAGTTCACCACCCAGATCTGGAAGATGTGGGAGGACCAGGGCAAGCCGGTGGCCACCTGGCTGAAGCAGAAGCCCTATTACATCCCCGGTAACATCCCGCTGCTGATCTTCAACCTCGACAAGAAGGGCCTGAGCAACCGCAAGGTCCGGCAGGCGATCGCCTACTCAATCGACTATCCCAACATCGCCGCCACGGCCATGTCGAGCTACTCCGACACGGCCAACGCGTCGCTGGTCGTGCCGACCGGTTACGAAAAGCCGTTCTTTGACGAGGCGGCGGTCAAGTCCGACGGCTGGACCCATGACCCCGCAAAGGCCAAGAGCATCCTGGAGGACGACCTCAAGGCCAAGAAGGGGTCCGACGGCATCTACGTCCTTCCCGACGGGACCAAGCTCGGCGGCTGGAAGCTCATCACCCCGACGGGCTGGACCGACTGGAACACCGCCTGCGAGATCGTGGCCAAGAGCGCCAAGGCGGCCGGCATCGGGATCGAGACGTCATTCCCGCAGGCGCCGCAGATGATCAGCGCCATGCAGAACGGCAACTTCGACCTCTGCATGTACTCCTACCCCGGCGTCTCCCCGGCGAGCCCCTGGTCACGCTTCCGCGACGCCATGGACAACCGGGGAGTGCCGTCGCCCGGGAAGGCGGCCTACCGCAACTACGGCCGGTTCAGCGACTCCGCCGTCCCGGGACTGCTCGACCAGGCGGGTGCCGCGAAGACCGACGAGGAGCGCAAGAAGCTGTACGCCAAACTCGACACGATCTTCCGGCAGAACATCCCCTGCGTTCCCCTCATGTACCGCCCGCTGGAGTTCTACGAATTCAACACCAGCAACTGGGAGAACTTCCCCACCAGCGACAACCCCTATGCGCCGCCGATGTGGCAGGGCGCGGGGATCCAGTGGCTGTTCAAGCTGACCAAGAAGGGGAGCTGATCAGGCCGTACGCCCTTACCCACTGAGAGGCCGGACTCGCGCATGCAGCTCACTCGTTACCTGGGCCGTAAGACCCTGTGGTTCCTGGCCACCCTCGTGGTGGCTCTGATCCTGAACTTCCTGCTCCCCCGGTTGATCCCGGGCAACCCGGTCGACTCCATCGTCGCCCAGATGACCCGGGGCGGTGGGGCGAGCGGGGACCAGATCCAGCAGATCTACGAGAACTACCTGCGCGAGTTCGGCCTCGACAAGCCCCTGTGGGAACAGTTCTTCGTCTACGTGGGCAATCTGCTGCACGGCAACTTTGGGACTTCGTTCGCCCAGTACCCGGCGTCGGTCAACCAGCTGATCGGGCAGTCGGTCGGCTGGAGCATCGCGGTCCAGCTGCCGGCGATCGTCGTCGGCTGGATCGTGGGCAACACCCTCGGTGCGGTGGCGGCCTTCAAGGGTGGCTGGTTCGACCGCAGCGCCTACCTGGGCTCGATCTTCGCCACCTCGATCCCCTACTACTGCCTGGCGATCCTGCTGCTGTTCATCGTGGCGGTGAAGCTGGGTGCGCTGCCGGTCGGAGGGGCCTACTCATTCGGCCAGACGCCGGCGCCCACGTTCACCTTTTTCGGGGACGCGATCACCTACTTTTGGTTGCCGTTCTGGTCCCTGGTCATCGGCTTCATCGGTGGCCAGGCCATCGGCATGCGGTCGATGGCGATCTATGAACTGGGGAGTGACTACGTCAACTACGCCCGCGGCCTGGGCATCAGCGACAACCGGATCGTCCGTTACATCTTCCGCAACGCCATGCTGCCGCAGATCTCGGGGCTGGCGCTGGCGATCGCGGGCATGATCGGCGGCGCGCTGGTCACCGAGCTGGTGTTCTCCTACCCCGGCATCGGGACCCTGCTGTTCAGCGCCATCAGCGCCAACGACTACCCGGTGGTGCAGGCCGTGACCCTGCTCATCACCCTGGCGGTGCTGGTCGCCAACTTCCTGTCCGACATCCTCAACGGGCTCATCGATCCGCGGATCCGTGCCGCCCAGTCCGGAGAGCGCTGATGCGTTCGGTCAAGTTCAACGCCCGCTTCTGGGTGGCCGCGACCCTGATCCTCATCATCTTGGTCATCGCCCTGATCGGTCCGATCGTGGTCAGCACCGACCCGAACACCGTGATCGGGGGTCTCTACGACCGGCCCGACGGCTCGCGGTTGGCCATGGCGCTGGGGACCGACAACGAGGGACAGAGCGTGCTGTCCAACCTCGTCGTCGGCACCAGGACGTCGCTGCTGGTGGGCCTGATCGCCGGCCTCATCGCCACCATGATCGGCCTGGTGATCGGTCTGGTGGCCGGCTACCGCGGGGGCATCGTCGACGACATCCTGGCTGGTTTCACCAACATCGCCTTGTCGATCCCGGCCATCGTGGTCCTCATCCTGCTCTCCGTCGCGGTGGGCAGTGCGTCGTCGATCTCCACCGCGGTGGTCATCGGCGTCACCTCGTGGCCCTGGCTCGCCCGAGCGGTGCGCGCCCAAGCCAGCAGCATCAGGGTCCGTGAGCACATCGATGTGGCCCGGCTCTCCGGCGCGCGGTCGATCAGCATCCTGGCCTGGGATGTGCTCCCCTACCTGCTCAGCTACGTGGTGATGGCGTTCGTGCTGCAGATGGTCGGCGGCATCCTCGCCGAGGCCACGCTGAGTCTGCTCGGCCTCGGCGCCTCCGGGTCCACCAGCTTGGGCATCATGCTCTACTGGGCGCTGGTCTGGGGCTCGGTCCGGGTGGGCGCCCTGTGGGCCTTCTTGCCCCCCACGCTGATGCTCACCCTGATCGCCTTTGCGTTCTTCCTGCTGCAGTCCAGCCTGACGGAGATCTTCAACCCGCGGCTGCGCCAGGGCAAGGCCCCGAAGAAGAAGCGGCCGGCCCCGAAGGGCCCCGCCCCGGTGGCCAGCAGCAGCGGCACTGCGGTCGAGACCAGCGAGCCCGGCTCGCAGCCCGGCTCAGGGGTCGGGACCGAGAAGGAGTCCGAGCTCGTCCGGCGCGTGTCGCCATCGGTCTCTCGGGCCACCCCGAAGGGAGCCACCCCGTGACCCGCCTACTTGACGCGCAGCACCTACGAGCTGCTTATCGCACCCCTGACGGCAACGAGGTCTACGCGGTCGACGACGTCTCCGTCCACGTCGACGAGGGCGAGGTCCTCGGCGTCGCGGGTGAGTCCGGGTGCGGGAAGTCGACGCTGGGGGCGATCCTGTCCTTGACGGTCCGTCCCCCGCTCTACGTCGAGTCCGGCACGCTGGAGATCGACGGCAAGGTCCAGGACTGGAGCCGGGGTGGCAAGATCCCACGGACCTGGCGTGGATCGGTGGTCTCGCTGCTCCCGCAGGGCGCCATGAACTCGGTCAGCCCGACGATGCGGATCCGCGACCTCTGCTACGACGTGCTGCACGCCCACGATCGGAGGGCGACCCGGGGCGAGGCGGTCGACCGGGCCAAGGAACGACTATCCGACCTCGGCCTGCCGACCCGCGTGCTCGAGGCCTACCCCCACCAGCTCTCCGGCGGCATGAAGCAACGGGTGGTGACGATCATCTCCACCCTGCTCAACCCGCGGTTGTTGATCGCCGACGAACCCACCTCGGCCCTCGACGTCTCCTCGCAGAAGGCGCTAATGGAGATGCTGCTGCAGATGCTGGACCAGAAGATCATGTCCGGGGTGATCTTCGTGACCCACGACCTGGCCGTGCTGCGCACCATCTCGAACCGGATCGCGGTGATGTACGCCGGCAAGATCGCCGAGGTCGGCGACGCCGAACAGATCGTGGAACGGCCGCGGCATCCGTATTCGGCCGCCCTGCTCTCCTCGGTGCTCGTGCCCGAGCCGAGCTATCGCAACAAACGGGTGGAGGGCATCCCCGGCTCGCCACCGAACCTGCTGCATCCGCCCGCCGGATGTCGGTTCCATCCTCGCTGCGGTTTGATGATGGACGAGTGCCGGACCATCGAGCCACCCCACGACGGCACCGAGATGCGGTATTCAGCCTGCTTCTGGTCCGCCCAGCACCCCGGTGAGGCCGCTCCGTTCGATCATGCCGCGGCCACGACCGACGAGGTGGAGGAGCGCGAGGCCGAGGAGCACCTCGAGGTCGATCCGGCCAGCCGACCGCTGGACAGCCAAGGAGCGCTATGACTCAGCAGAGCACCGTGCCCGACACCGGCCAGGAACGTCGCGAAGACCTGTTCGTCGCGACGGACCTGACCCGTAATTTCGGTCGGGGAAAGCACCTCGTCGAGGCCGTCAAGGCGGTGAACTTCAGCGTCGCCGAGGGCACGATCACCACGATCGTCGGCGAGAGCGGGTCGGGGAAGTCCACCCTGGCCCGGATGGTGCTCGGTCTGCTCCCGATCACCTCGGGCACCCTGCACTTCGACGGCGACGACGTGACCCACCTGAAGGGTGCCGGTCGCAACGCCTACTGGACCAACGTCCAGGCCGTCTTTCAGGACCCCTTCTCCTCCTTCAACCAGTTTTTCAGTGTGCGACGGCTGCTCGAGCGCTCGCTGCGACTGCTGGGTACGGCTGCAGACGGTCGGCAGCAGATGGAAGAGGCGTTAGGACACGTCGGGTTCCGTGCTGCCGACGTCCTCGACCGCTATCCGCACCAGCTCTCAGGTGGCCAGCGGCAGCGGATCATGATCGCCCGGGCCCTCATGATGCAGCCTAAGGTGCTGGTGGCCGACGAGGCCACCTCGATGCTGGACGCCTCGCTGCGGGTGAACGTCCTCAACGTGCTCCGCGACCTTCGCGACGAGCTCGGCGTGACGGTGCTGTTCATCACCCACGACATCGGCCAGGCGTGTTACATCGCCGATCGCGTGCTGGTCATGGAGCAGGGCAACATGGTCGAGCAGGGCGCGGCCGACGACGTGATCTTCGACCCACAGCACGAGTACACGCGGCGGCTGCTCGCCGACGTCCCCCGGTTGCACGACCAGCGCTGACGGGTCGCCTCGAACACGATGGATGAGCCTTCCCGGGGCACGTCGGGTCAGGGTGCGGGCCGGGGGACGGTGACCAGGCGCACGACCATCTCCGACATCGCCCGCCGGGCCGGCGTGTCTGCGGGGGCGGTCTCCTACGCCCTCAACGGACGACCCGGGGTCTCGCAGCAGACCCGAGCTCGGATTCTGGCCGTGGCCGAGGACGCCGGCTGGCGTCCGAACCTCGCGGCCCGCTCACTGACCGTGTCGCGTGCGCAGGCGGTGGGATGGGTGATCGCCCGCTCCACCCCCACGATCGGGGTCGAACCATTCTTCACCCAGGTCATCGCCGGGCTCGAGCGGGAGCTGTCGGCAGCCAACGTCGCCCTGCTGCTCCAGGTCACCCACAGCCAGGAGAAGGCGATCGCGGCCACCCGGCGCTGGTGGGCCGAGAGCCGGATCGACGGCGTGATCCTGACCGACATGAGTACCGAGGACCCCCGGGTGCCCCTGGTCGTGGAGCTGGGCATCCCGGCGGTGATCATGGGAGAACCTTTTGCAGATTGCGATGTCCCGGCCGTCTGGCACAACGAGCAGGAGGCGGTGGACGCAGTCATCGACTACCTGGTGGCCCTCGGTCACCGCCGGATCTCCTGGGTCTCGGGCCTGCCTCGGCTCGTCCACACCCAGAACCGCAAACGTGCCTACGCCGCGGCCCTGGCCCGGCACGAGCTGGCACCTCCCACCCCACCCCTGGACACCGACTACACCCGGCTGGACGGCGAACGGGCCACCCGGTCGCTGCTGACCGTTCGCCGCCGGCCGACAGCCATCGTCTACGACAACGACGTGATGGCGGTGTCAGCGCTGACCGTGGTCCGCGAGCTGGGGCTGTCGGTGCCCGACGACGTCTCGATCGTCTCGATCGACGACTCCGAACTCTGCGTGCTCGTCACCCCCGCCCTCACCGCGCTCTCCCGAGACACTGCGGCGTACGCCGAACTGACGGCCCGGACCTTGCTCGACCAGCTCGACGCCGATGAGCCGCTGGCCGCACGCGAGGTCGCCAGCGGGGTACTGGTCCCCCGGGCCAGTACGTCGGCACCCCCGCCCCGTCGCAGCTGATTCCCGACGGGTCGAGGGGCCAACGGGACCGCACCGTGGCCTGGGTGCTCGGTCAGCTGCGCACGGAGCGACGTGCCCCGACCCGCGTCCAGATCAGGAGCACGATGATCGCGCCGATGATCGAGCCGATGATGCCGGCCGGCTGTAGGAAGCCGCCACCGGAGTCGTGCCCGAAGATCAGGTAGCCGAGGAAACCCCCGACGAACGACCCGACGATGCCGAGCAGGATCGTCATGGGGATCGACATCCCCTGCTTCCCGGGGACGACGAGCCGGGCGACGGCGCCGGCGATGAGTCCGATGACGATGATGCTGATGATCAGTCCGAGCATGATGGGTCCTTTCGTTGACGCGCGACAAGCGCGCTGATTCGGCCGTCCGACGGTGCCGGTGCCGGTGAGGCATATGCCTCACACCTCAAATGAACCACCCCAAGGGCTGATGCAATACACCCCTAGGTGGGTTACTGTGCCGACATGGCCAGTCCCCCGCGCGCCCCCATCACCATCGCTCTCGTCGACGACTACGACGTGGTCGTGGTCGGCGTGGCCAACCTGCTGCAGCCCTACCGCGACCGTCTGTTGATCGCCGAGATCGACACGAACAAGCCGCTCGACGACGACGTCGACGTCGTGCTCTACGACTCGTTCGCCCAGCCGGAGTCCGACCATCAGGAGATCGGCGTACTCACCCGCAACCCCCGTGCGCGCAAGGTGGTGGTCTACACCTGGAACTTCCACCCCGACCTGATCGCCAGCGCCCGGGAGCAGGGCGCGCGCGGTTATCTGTCGAAGGCCCTGCCGGCTCGCGACCTGGTGGCGGCCATCGAGGCCGTGCACGCGGGCGAGCTGGTGATCAGCGACCCCCCGCGGCGAGCCCGGAGCGTGACCGGCCTGGACTGGCCGGGACGCGGCGAGGGCCTGACCGACCGGGAAGCCGAGATCCTCGCGCTCATCACCCAGGGCAAGAACAACGCCGAGGTCGCTGCGCTGACCTTCCTCAGCCCCAACACGGTGAAGTCCTACATCCGCACGGTCTACCGAAAAATCGGCGTCAGCAGCCGTACGCAGGCGGTGCTGTGGGGTGTGGCCCGAGGTTTCGCGCCCGACTTCCACCGCATCGATCACTGGCGCGGAGGGCCCTGAGCGAGGAAGTCAGCTCAACGAAATCAGCTCGGGGACGCAACACGCCTGGACCCGTGCTGAAGCACAAGTCCAGGCGGCACGTTGTTCTCCTACGATCCCCCGATCGTCGAAGGCCTCCAGCAGCGATACTTCCCTAGCTGACCGAAAAGGACAAGCCCTTTGTCCTAATCCGGACATCGTGTCGCGAAACGGATGCCGCGAGGACCGTGCGAGGACGCAAAAAAGTCCGTGGTCACCTGCTCGGGGGTTCAGGTGACCACGGACTCGATCACCATCATTGCACGATTTTCGAACGACTGACAACCCCCGGTAAACGACTCAGCGACGTGACCGCAGCAGGGTGAAGGACCCGTCGCGGTTGGTGAGCGTGGTGACGGGTGATCGGACCTGCTGCTCGACGTCGCTGGAGACGACGAGCTCCCACGCGTTCGCCGGTGCCGTCGGCACGTCGAACTCCACGCCGTTCTCGGAGGCGTTCAGCAGCAGGGCGAAGGCGTCGCGGTCCCGGTACTGCAGCACGAACATGATGCTGCGGGCTCCCGGGTTCTGCCAGTCCTCCGTGGTGAAGGCCTGTCCGTCGGCGCGCAGCAGCCACACCGTGGAGTCCTCGTCCTCGGTCTGCGCAGCCCGGTACCAGTTGGGACGCAGCGCCGGCTCTGATTGCCGCAGGGCGATCAGCTCAGCGGTGAAGCGGAACAGCTCGTGGTCGGCGGCTGCCCAGTCGAACCAGGAGATCTCGTTGTCTTGGCAGTAGGCGTTGTTGTTGCCGCCCTGCGTCCGGGCAATCTCGTCGCCCCCCAGGATCATCGGGACGCCTGCCGACAGCAGCAGCGTGGCGAGAAGGTTCCGGCGCTGCCGGTCGCGACGCTCATTCACCGCTCGGTCATCGGTCGGACCCTCGGCGCCGGAGTTGCTGGAGCGGTTGTCGCTCTCGCCGTCGTTGTTGTCCTCGCCGTTCGCGGCGTTGTGCTTGCGGGTGTACGCGGTCAGATCGGCCAGGGTGAAGCCGTCGTGGGCGGTGATGAAGTTGACGCTGCACAACGGGGACCGGCGGCTCGACTCGTACACGTCGGGACTGCCGAGGATGCGATCCGAGACGCTGCCGATCGAGCTGTCCGCCCCGCCCCAGAAGTCGCGGATGTCGTCGCGGAACTTACCGTTCCACTCCGACCAGTCGGCCGGGAAGCCGCCGACCTGGTAGCCCTGGGTGTCCCACGGTTCGGCGATCATCTTCACCGGTGCGAGCACCGGGTCCTGATGGATCAGGGTCAGGAACGCGCTGTGCACCTCGGCGTCGCCGTCCTGCCGGGTGAGGGTGGTGGCCAAATCGAACCGGAACCCGTCGACGTGGCACTCGCTGACCCAGTAACGCAGCGAGTCCATGATCAGCTGCAGGGCCGCCGGGTGACCCACGTTGAGGCTGTTCCCGGTGCCGGTCGTGTCGAAGTAGGAGGCCCGGTCGTCCTGCACCAGCCGATAGTAGGAACCGTTGTCGATGCCCTTGAGGGAGATCGTCGGACCCAGGTGGTTGCCTTCGGCCGTGTGGTTGTAGACCACGTCCAAGATCACCTCGAGCCCCGCCGCGTGCAGGGCCTTGACCATCGCCTTGAACTCCGCGACCTGACCGCCGCCGTCGCCGGCAGAGCTGTAGTCGGCGTGCGGGGCAAAGAAGCCAAAGGTGTTGTAGCCCCAGTAGTTCCGCAGGTCCTTCTCCAGCAGGTGCGAGTCCTGGGCGAACTGCTGCACCGGGATCAGCTCGACGGCGGTGACCCCGAGATCGGTCAGGTGCTTGATCGCGGCCGGATGGGCGAGCCCGGCGTACGTGCCGCGGATCGCGGCCGGCACGTCCGGGTGGTTCTGGGTGAAGCCCTTGACGTGGACCTCATAGATCACGGTCTCGTCCAGGGGCGTCCGCGGCGGGACGTCGGGATTGCCGTCGGCCGACCAGTCGAAACTGCGCTCCGCCACGACCGAGCGGGCCATGAACGGCGCCGAGTCGGCGGGATTCAGCTCGTCCGGATGGTCGAAATGGTGGCTGAACACCGCCTCCTGCCAGTCGATGTCGCCCTCGACGGCCGTGGCGTACGGGTCGAGGAGCAGCTTGTGGGAGTTGTGCCGTAGCCCGTTGGCCGGGTCCCAGGGGCCGTGCACCCGCAGACCGTAGCGGGTGCCCACGCCGGCGCCGTCGATCCAGCCGTGGAACACGTGGCCGGAGCGCTCCTGCAGCCGGTACGCGGTCTCGGCGCCATGCTCGTCGAAGAGGCAGACGTCGACGGCGTCAGCGGTCTCGGAATAGACGGCCACGTTCAGCCCGGACCCGACGACCTGGGCACCCAAGGGGTACGGCCGGGAGCGATGCTCTTTAGTAATGATCACCCCTGCAGTATGACGGGAAAAGTTTACAATGTAATATCCGTGGTCGCAGAGCGCCCTCAGCGACCCCGGCGCTGTCCACCGCCGCCGGTGCCGGGGACCCCGAACCCCGTGTTCCTCCCGCCGGTGAGGCCGCGGGTGCTGGTGGTGCGGTCGTAGGCAGGGCCACCGTGGCGGCGGCCAGCGTGGTCACCGTGGTCAACGGGCGGCGATACGCCATCCGGCGGTGTGCGCCTCTCCCGGACCCAGGCGCACCAGACCGCGCCCGGAGGTGAACGCGTCCGGGGCGCAGGTCATGGGCTCCACGGCCAGGCCACGACGACTCAGCGTGGGATCAGGCAGATCGGCGGTGTGCACCTGAACCCACGGGCAGGCCGTGTCGAAGGTGATCACCACCCCTGTACCGGTGCCGTCACCGACCCGAACGGAGGACTGGCCGCCGACCCGGAGCAGGTCGGTGAAGGCGTGGTCGAGGAACGTGTCCCCGATCCGGCGTGGCGACCGGAAGTCCCACCGTCCGCCCTCGGCGAGCGTCACGTCGAGCAGGTCGAGCGGGACGAGACGATCGGGGGTCACGGTCAACACGGTGGCCGCGGGTAACTCCAACGTCCAGTCGTCCACCAGACCCGGACCCCCCACCAGGTAGGGGTGGGGCCCGGTCCCCCAGGGCGCCCGACCCGGACCGAGGTGGGTGCCGGTGACCGTGGTGGACAATCCGTCCGCACCCAGCGTGAAGTCGACCGTCACCTCCACCCGGTGGGGATAGCCCTGCTGGGGCACGATCGTGGCCGTCAGCGCGACGTGTTCGGCGCTCACCTCGCCGATCGGTACGAAGTCTTGCCAGCAGACGAGTCCGTGCAGGGCATGGCCCCGATCCGGCTCCGTCAGCGCGAGCTGGTGCAGACCGTCGTCGTCGACGTAGCGACCGTCGACGACGCGGTTCGGCCAGGGTGCCAAGGTCGCCCCGCGGTAACCCGGCCGCACCTCGTCGGCGTCGAACGGCACCACGAGGTCACGCTCGGCGTGGCGCAAGGTCCGCAGCGAGGCTCCGACGGAGGCGATCTCGGCGACGTAGCCGCCGGCGGTGAGGGTGAACTGCTGACCCGAACGCGGTGTCGAAGACATCTCCGAATCGTGCCTCATGATCGTGTCCGGGCCGCCGGCAGGTCGCCCATTAGGATCGCCGCATGGCAATCAGGGTCGACGACCTGCCGGCGTTGTCCTGGACCGGCGCGGAGGGCGACTTCCGGGCGTGGCCGGGCGGTTTCAGCTTGCGATCGGCGGCGGGCGTCGACTGGATCAACCACGCCTGGGAGGGCACCACCCAGCACGACGCGACCGCCCTGGTCTTCGACGCGCCGGCGACCTTCGCCCTGTCGGCCCGGGTCACGGTGCCCGGCCCGCGGACGACCTTCGACGCCGGGGTGCTCTGCGTGTGGGCATCGCCGCAGCAGTGGGCCAAGCTGTGTTTCGAGTACTCGCCCCAGGGCGTCCCCATGGTGGTGTCGGTGGTCACCGACGGCTGGTCCGACGACGCCAACGCGACCCCGATCGACGGCAGCTCCGTATGGCTCCGGATCGGACGATCAGGCGACGGCTGGGCGTTCGCCTCGTCGATCGACGGGGTCCGCTGGGAGTTCGTCCGCCTGTTCCGCTTCACTCCCGGCGCCACGGTCAAGGTCGGTTTTCTGGCCCAGTCGCCGACCGGGGACGGTGCCACCGCCGAGTTCGGCGACGTCACCCTCGTCTTGGAGGCGCCGGGCGACGCTCGCGACGGTCGCTGAACCCGGCTAGCTGACAGCTAGCTGGGCTGGTGCACCTCGGCGTCGGCCGCCGGGGACCGACGAGCTCCGGCGGTACGCAGTGTCACCGCCATCTCGGCCGCGGTGGCGCGATCACGGAAGCGCGACGACCGGTGGGAGCCGTCGCACAACGGCTTGAGCCCAGACCGACCGCACCGGCACAACGCGATGACGTTGCGGTCGTGCTCGACCGGTTGTCCAGCCGCGTCGCGGATCGACGCCGGACCCCGGACGAGCAGCGGACCGTCCGGGCAGACCATGATCGACACCTCGCCCCCGCCCCTCGCGCTCACGCGGCTGGCGCGCTCGGGCCGCGCCAGCTCGATCGACCGGCATCCCACGCCTGCAGGAGATGCGCACCGAGGAGGTCGTCAGCGAGAGCGGCGCATCGAGCGCCGAAGACGATGTCGGCGGCGAGGTCGGGCTCGGTCCGCGCGAGCCCACCCGCCAGCTCGTGGACGGCGATCTGCTCGTGCACGGCGTCGGCCACGACGTGTCGAAGAACGCGGCGGCGCCCTCGCCGCCACCCAGCCGTCGGTGCCCTCGGGCGTAGCGAGCATTCGGTGCCGACGACGTCATCTTGAACAGGGACAGATGGCCCACGAGCGCACCCCGCCAACGCCGGCGCCGACCGAACAGCGAGATGATGTTGGTGCCGAGCAGCGTCACGCCGGGCACCCGGTCGAGCTGGGCGCCGTAGCGGTCATCGAGGCCCCAGTCCTGCAACAGCACCCGGAACAGCTGGGCGTGCATGGCCGTCGTGATGCCGAGCCCGTACTCGTCGAGCTGGATGGTGATCATAGCCGCCTTGACCGCACCCGACAGCCGGGGAATGGCCCAGGTGTGCGGGTCGGCCTCCTTGAGGTCGTAGATCGACCGGTGGATCAAGAACTCGGCGAACTGGGCCGAGGGCGCGCTGCGCATCAACCACCCATCGAGCGACGGGCCTCGCTCGGTCGACGCCAGTTTCTCGAGCGCGGTCGGGACGTCATCGGGCGCCGCCGCTGCTTTTCCGTAGCGAGCCTGCACCTGCTGCTCGAGGCCAGCAACCAGCTGGCTCTCCCAGGTGCGCTGCAGCGCAACAAGTGTGGGCTGACCCTCCCAGTCGTCGTCGACCCCGGCCAGTCCCCGATAGTGCAGCTCATAACTCAGCCAGAGCGCGAGCTGCAGGTCGTCGTCGGTCACCGCCTGCGCCGCCGAGCCGTGCCAGCTCAGGTCGCCGACCCCCGGGCTACCCGGGGGCCGGTCCAGCAGCCGCAGCAACGCCTCCGACGTCCGGCCGCGCGATGCCGGTATCCGCACCGGGGAGTCGTGGCGCAGCCGGGCGCGGTCACCATCGAGCGTGTGCTGAGGACGGCTGATAGCCACGGGTTCCCCGAACAGCGACTCCACAAGGAGCGGATCGGTCCTGGTCTGAATGGTGCTCATCATCGCTCCCCGGGCGTCGCCGTGCCGAGCGGCTGGGCGTCTCCGGAGCCGATTCGCCAGTGAAGCACGCGATCGCGAGCGTTCCGTCGATCGGCAAAGAGCCGATCATCACACCCGCATTGAGCATCCAGCGGGCGCTTTTGGAGAGAACTACCCCCCGTGAACACCCCTGACGAAACGACTAAACCCGCCACCCCGGGGCACGTGTCGCCTCCGTGCTGAACCTGGCCAGGGCCACCGCGCGAACGCTGCGACAGCGGCGAGAACGAGGCCAGCCACCTCGGCCGCGCCGACTGAGATGACCGGCGACTCGGGGCTGTTCGGGCCCTCCTCGGTGACTTGGCGGATCCACGACGACCCGGCGATGGCCTTGGCCGGGTTCCGATCGTTGCTGCTGCAGGCCGTTCACCCGCTGGTGATGGCCGGGTTCGACGACCACTCCTTCTTCCGCAGCGACCCCTGGGGGCGGCTGCGCCGCACCGGGGAGTGGGTCGGAACCGTCACCTACGGCACCACCGTCCAGGCGCAGACCGCGGGTCGGCGACTCCGTCGGCTGCACGCCAGCCTCTCCCCCGGCGTCGAACCCGAGTCGGGGCTGAGCTACCGGGTGGATGACCCCGAGCTCTTGCTGTGGGTGCACGTGACCGAGGTCGAGTCGTTCCTGTCGACCTTCCGGCGCTGCGGAGGTCGGCTCCGACGCGGCGACGGGGACCGCTACGTCGACGAGATGCGGGCCAGCGCAGAGCTCGTGGGGCTGGCGCGGAGCTCGGTCCCGGCGTCGGAGTCCGACGTGGCTGACTACTACACGGCGATCCGGCCGCAGCTGCGGGTGACCGCGGTGGCTCGGCGCAACGTGCTCTGGGGCTTCGCGCCGCCGATGCCCCGCTGGGTCAGCCTGGGCACCCCGGCCCGCCCCGCGTGGGCGAGCCTGGTGGCGGTCGCCGCCGCCATGCTCCCCCCGTGGACCCGCCGTCTCTACGGGCTCCCCGGACTGCCGACCACCGACCTCGGGGCCACGGTCGCGGGCCGCGTGGTCCGGCGGTCCGCCCTGTTGCTCCCGGGCCGGTTCATCGCGAACCCGGCGCACCGCGCAGCCCGGCAGCGACTGGCCGCCTAGGTCACCGAGGCGACCAGGTCGCCCCCGGGAGCAGAGATTAGTTGACCGAGCTGGCGCCCAGGGTGACCGTGGCGGACCGGCGCTCCCCGTCGATGGTGATCCAGGTGATGTTGACGTGCTCCCCTGGCTCGAGCTGGGCGAGGGCGCTGCTGAGGTCGCCGGTAACCGAGATGGTTGTCGAGCCCAGCTTGGTGATCGTGTCCCCCGCCGTCACGCCCGCCCCCGCGGCGGTGGGGCCGATCTGGACGGCGCTGGTCTCGGTGCCGCTCTGGATGACCGCCACGATCTTCAGGGCTGCGTCGATCGGGATGGCGAACCCGTTGATCTCCCGTCCGCTCGAGGCTGCCGTGTCGATCCCGACGACCTCGCCCTCGTCGTCGACCAGCGGTCCGCCGAGTCACCGGGGACGACGTCCGCATCGGTCTCGATCACGTTCTCCAGGGTCTCGCCGGCCACGCCGTCCTCGGCGGCGGTGGTGATCGACGCGGTGGGGTCGTCCCCCACGACGGTCGCGGTGTAGTTGTCCCGGTGCTGGCGATCGTGACCCGGATGCTCGTGGAGTTCTCGACCACGTGGTAGTTCGTCAGCACCTCACCGTCGGAGGTCAGCACGATCCCGGTCCCGGCCGCCTCGCCGTTACCGCGAGAACGGCGACCGAGCGGCGCGCGAGCCGGGCCGGCCGTCCGGAGAGCGGGCTGGCGGTGAAGGCCGAGTACTGAGCACGCGCCGACGCACCCTTCAGCCAGGGGCCCGACGCACCCCTTGAATAGCCGACGCACCCCCGCGGTCGCCGCGCACCTGTTGGTACGGGTGCGTGACAACCGGAGGGGTGCGTGAACCCCGATCGCCGTGCACCGATATCGCGAGGCCGCGCCATTCGTCGGGTCGGTACGGTGGCAGGGTGCCCGAGGACCCCGAGACGCGACGTCAGATCGCCAAGCAGGGGCGACTCTGGCTGCTGTCGTTGCTGTGCGCGATCGCCGGGACGGTGACGATCGTCCAGACCGGTTCCCTCGCGCGAGGTGTCGCCGGCTTCCTGGTCGCGGTCCTGGTGCTCGGTCCCCTCCTTTGGCTCTACGAGCGTCGCCGCCGCTAGTGGTGGTGGGCGGACTCGTGCTGCTGATGTCCCTCGGGTTCGAGCTGGAACGTGCAGTGCGCCACGTCGAAGTGCTCGCCGAGGCACTTGCCGAGCTCGTCGAGCACCTCCCCCGAGCGGCCCCGGGCCGTGGTGTCGGCGTTGACCACCACGTGGGCCGAGAGCACCGGAACCCCGCTGGTGACCGTCCAGGCGTGCAGGTCGTGGACGTCGACGACCCCGGGCAGGTCGCAGATGTGTCCGCGTACCTCGTCGAGGTCGACACCCTTGGGAGTGGACTCCAGCAGCACGTCGACCACGTCGCGCAACAGCGACCAGGCCCGCGGCATGATCAGCACGAAGATCACCAGAGAGGCGATCGAGTCGACCCGGGTGTAGCCGGTGACGGCGATGACGATCGCGGCGACGATCACGGCCACCGATCCGAGCAGGTCACCCAGCACCTCGAGGTAGGCGCCCCGCAAGTTCAGGCTCTCCGTCGCGCCACCACGCAGGATCATCAGCCCGACCACGTTGGCGACCGCACCCCCGACAGCCACCACCAGCATGAGCCCGCTGTGGATCTCTGTCGGCGCGTTCCATCGGCCGATCGCCAGTACGAGCACCCAGACGCCGATCGCCACCAACAGGAAACCGTTGATCATCGCGGCCAGCACCTCGACCCGCTGCAGCCCGAAGGTGCGGCGGGTCGTCGCCGGCCGCGCGGCCAGCGCGGTGGCGATCAGGGCGATGATGAGACCGGTCGAGTCGGTGAGCATGTGTCCCGCGTCGGCGAGCAGAGCCAGCGACCCCGACACGAGACCACCGATCAGCTGCGCGACGAACACCGCACCCGTGATGGCCACCGTGACGCCGAGCCGCCAGCGGTGCCGGCCACCGGCGGTGACGCCGTGCGAGTGGTCGTGTCCTGCGCTCATCACCCCATCTTGCCTGATCGGCGCTTCGGGTACCCCCACCCGGTATTTGTATCCGGCAGGTATCGACAGTCAGGATTGGGGCCGGCCCTGCAGTCGGTCCTGGTCGAGTGAGGACTCCGGAGCGACCAGGACAGAAGTGGAGGTGCCGCGCCTGCGAAGGGACAGGTGCGGTACCTCCACTTCAGCGCCCTCGGGGGGCATGGCCCGGTAAGGTTCCGGGGCACGGGCTGCCGGGCCACGTCGGTGGGGTCGGCGTCGGTCCGGCCAACTCGTGGCTCGGGTGACGACCGATAGTTTTGACCAGCGGCCCGCAAGACTGCAGGACACCTGTTCGGGCTGAAACGCTCCGAGGTGGGTTCTGGTCGACCATGAGATGCGGCGTACCACGCGGCGCCTCCGGCTCCAGGCGGCTGCTGGTTGCAGCGAAGTCATTGAACACCACGTGGTCAACGAGGTCAACGGTCAGGCACGACGGGGTCGAGCTGACGATCGAGCTCGCCGCCGCGCGAGCGCCACGGATCCGGGCAGGAGCCCGGTGTGGGAGGGTCCAAGTCGACAGCCCCGCCGGGAACCTCTCGGCCGGTCGAGCACCACGAGGAGCGACGGTGAACCAGCCTCCGACTATCGAGGAGCTGAGCTCGGGCTTCGCGGATCCACCCCGAGGTAGTGCGCCGATGGTGCGGTGGTGGTGGTTCGGTCCGTCGGTGGACCGGGCCGAGATCGACCGTGAGCTCGCGGTGATGGCGGCGGCCGGATTGGGGGGCGTCGAGGTGGCGTACGTCTACCCGTTCGCCGCCGAGAGCGGGAGTTTCGGTTCCCCGGGGTTCCTGGCCGACCTCCGCCATGCGGCCGACACCGCCGAGTGGCTCGGTCTCCGGTTCGACCTGACGCTGGGGTCGGGCTGGTCGTTCGGCGGTCCGCACGTCACCCCCGAGCACGCGGCTCGCCAGCTCACCTGGGAGCGACGCGAGATCCCGCCCGGTGCGCAGCAGGTGCCGATCTGCTGCCCCTGGCCCGGGGACGAGCTCGTGGCCGCCTACGTGGGCTCGGGATCGCTGCAGGAACCGCCGGAGGAGGTCGACCGGCTCACCGTTGCCGACGGCACGATCGTCATCCCGGACGGCGCGGGTCCCCGTCAGGTGCTGCTGGCCCGGTCCCGGGTGACCGGACAGAACGTGAAACGTGCCGCCGTCGGAGCCGAGGGTCCGATCTTCGACCACTACAGCGCGACCGCGGCGCGGCAGCACCTTCGCGAGGTGGGCGACCGGCTGCTGGATGCGGTACCGGCGCACCTGCTCGGGTCGGTGTTCTGCGACAGCCTCGAGGTCTACGGCAGCGACTGGACCCCCGACCTGCCGGCCGAGTTCGCGGCCCGGCGGGGTTACGCCCTGCTCCCGGAGCTCTTCCGGCTGGCGGTGGACGGACCCGGCTCGACCCAGCTCCGGGCGGACTACCACCACACCCTCGCCGAGCTGTACGAACACCATTTCGTCGTCGAGCTCCAGGCCTGGGCGGCCGCCCGACACGTACCGTTTCGGATCCAGGGCTACGGGACCCCCCCGGCCCTGATCAGCAGCTACCGGCACGCCGACCTGTTCGAGGGCGAAGGGTGGGGTTGGACCGAACTCACCCAGACCCGCTGGGCCTCCTCGGCGGCGCACCTCTACGGTCGCGACGTCGTATCGTCGGAGGTCTGGACCTGGGTGCACTCGCCGTCGTTCCGGGCGACACCGGCCGACCTCAAGGGTGAGGCGCACGAGCACCTGCTCGCCGGGGTGAACCAGCTCGTCGGGCACGGCTGGCCCTACTCCCCGGCCGACGCGCCGGGGATCGGCTGGTTCTTCTACGCGGCGGGCGCCCTCG
Organism: Propionibacteriaceae bacterium; assembly: GCA_050996715.1. Classification (GTDB taxonomy): domain Bacteria; phylum Actinomycetota; class Actinomycetes; order Propionibacteriales; family Propionibacteriaceae; genus Microlunatus. The sequence goes on along the minus strand of JBPCRP010000174.1, from coordinate 2,745 downwards.
ACGACCGAAACCCGTGGTGGCCCGCCATGGCGCCCCTGGCTCGGTACCTGACCCGGCTCTGCTGGCTGTTGCGTCAGGGTTCCCCGGTGACCGACGTCGTGGTCTACGTCTCGAATCAGGACGTGCTCGCCCGAATGGGCCTCGCCGTGGGCGGTTCGCTCGACGCGTGGCGCGAGGCACGTGAGCTGATCGGTCCCGACCTGCTCGCGACCGTCCGGCGCGGCGGCTGGGACTACGACCTGGTCGATGACGACGCCCTCGCCGTGGTGGCACCCGAGGATCCTCGGCCGGTGATCGTCGGCGGAGCCGCGACCCTGAGCCCGACCGGGCGGGCCTGGCTCACGCAGCGGGCCGCGGCGGGTCGTCCGGTGCTCATGGTCGACTCCCGCGCCGAGGTACCCGGGGCCCGTTCCTGCGGGGTCAGTGACCTTCCCGAGCTGCTGACGATCGCCGCCGGCCCCGGGGTGCGCCTTCGGCCGGCCCAGACCGACGTCGGGGCGGTCCGACGACGAACCGAGGACGCCGAGGTCTACCTGGTCGTCAACACCGGCCCGACGGTGCGCTCCTGCACGCTCGTGCTCCGTGACCCCTGGACGTGGTTCCAGGAGTGGGACGCCGGCACCGGTCTGACCCGGCGGGCAGGCCCGGTCGACGACGGTATCGCGGTCACCCTGCAGCCCTATGAGGCCACGGTGATCGTGGCAAGCGACCGCCCGTCGACCCGATCGACCCGGGTGGTCGCCGGTGATCGCGATCATGGCCGACGCATCCTGCTCGATCGGGGTTGGCAGGTCCGCTTCGAGGACCGCGAGGACGCAGTCGAGGTGGACCTGCCGCACGTGTGGGAGTCCGATCCCGCCCGGCTGGCCTTCTCGGGCTCCGCCGTCTACACCACGACCGTCGATCTTCCGGAGCTCGCGACCGCGGCGATCGTCAGGGTCGACTTCGGTACGGCGACACCGGTGGTAGCCCGCCGGGCGGACGAGGCGGGCATCCGCGGGCACTCCTACCGGGTCGAGATTGACCCGCCGGTCGGGGTGGTGGCCGCGGTCCGGGTCAACGACGTGGACTGCGGCGTCGCCTGGGCTCCGCCGTACACCGTCGACATCAGCGGGGCCGTGCGCGCCGGCCGCAATCTCCTCGAGGTCACCGTCTACAACTTGGCGGTCAACGCCCTGGCGCACGACGAGCACGTGGCGAAGGTGTCCGCCGCGGCCGAGCAACGCTACGGTCGCCGCGCCCGCATCCAGGACCTCGACCGGGCCCTGGAGGGCGTCCGTTCGGGCCTGCTCGACGTCCCGTCGGTGGTGATCACCGAAACGGTCTGAGCGCTTGCCCTAGAGCTGGCCGAGCTCGACGCTGTCGGTCACCCAGGCCCGGCCTTGGTCGCTGAGGGTGAGGCCCAGACCGGGACGGTCCGGTACAAGCATCCGCCCGTCGACGGTCTCGAGCTTTTCCTCGAAGAGCGGATCGAGCCACTCGAAGTGCTCGACCCAGGGCTCGCGCGGGTACGCGGCCGCGAGGTGGACGTGGATCTGCATGGCGAAGTGCGGCGCCAGCTGCAGTCCTGCGTGGTCAGCGAAGTGCGCGAGCTGCAGGAACGGCGTGATGCCACCGATCCGGGGCGCGTCGGGCTGGATGACGTCGACCGACCGGTGGTCGATCAGACGTCGGTGCTCGGCGACGCTGGCGAGCATCTCGCCGCTGGCGATGGGGGTGTCGAGCACCGCCGCGAGCTGGGCGTGGCCCTCCGCGTCGTATGCGTCGAGCGGTTCCTCGATCCAGGTCAGGTCGAACTGCTCCAGCACGCGACAGAACCGCATGGCGGTCGGCCGGTCCCACTGCTGATTGGCGTCCACCATGAACGCGACCTCGTCGCCCAGGTGCTCACGCACTGCGGTGACCCGGGCCAGGTCCACCCGGCGGTCGGGCTGTCCGACCTTGATCTTGATGCCGCCGATGCCCGCCGCGAGCGACTCGTCGGCCCGCTCGGTCACCTCCGCGATCGACGCGTGCAGGAAACCGCCTGAGGTGTTGTAGGTCGGGACCGAGTCTCGGTAGGCACCCAGGAGCTTGGCCAGCGGCAGCTGCGCGCGCCGCGCCTTGAGGTCGTACAGCGCGATGTCGAGCGCCGCGAGAGCCTGGGTGGCGACCCCGCTGCGGCCTACCGAGGCTCCGGCCCAGAGCAGCTTGTCGTACACCCGGCCGATGTCACTCGGGTCCTCTCCCAAGAGACCGCCGGCGACCTCGCGGGCGTGGGCGTACTGGGCCGGACCGCCGGCCCGCTTGGAGTAGCTGAACCCGAACCCCTGCTGATCGTGCTGGGTGGTGATCTCCGCCACCAGGAAGACGATCTCGGTCATCGGCTGCTGACGTCCGGTCAGCACCTTGGCGTCACTGATCGGCGTCTGCAGCGGCAGGGTCAAGGTGGAGAGCCGGACGTGACGGATGCGGTCACCGGTCGGGGCCACCGGCAGCGGTGGCCCGCTCATCGGACGGCCACCGCGTCCATGGCCTGCTCGGCGCGCGCGGCCAGACCCGCCAGGTCTCCCCCGGGCAGCAGGGCATCGGCGAACAACGCTCCGCTCAATCCCACCGCCACGGCTCCCTTGCTCAGGTAGGCGGCCGCCTCGTGCAGCTGCACTCCCCCGGTGGGCATCAGCGGGATGTCGGGCAAGGGGCCGCGGAGGTTGTCGAAGTAGTCCAGTCCACCCACCGGACCGATCGGCGACACCTTGACCGCCG
>JBPCRP010000148.1:0-9717 GCA_050996715.1 Propionibacteriaceae bacterium | reverse complement strand
TCGCGGACCTGGATTTTGGTCGGGGTGCTGCTGGCCGGCAACGGCGCCAACGTGCTCTTCCGGGTGGCCGGTGGCGCCGCCTTCGCCGCCCCCATCATCGGGGTCACCCCGGAGCAGGGCATGAGCGATCCGCTTCCCCAGGCGATGGTGCTGACGGCGATCGTGATCACCCTGGGGGTGACAGCCTTCCTGCTCGCGCTGGCCTACCGCAGCTTTCAGATCAACGGTCACGACGAGGTCGCCGACGACATCGAGGACGCCGCCATCCGCGAGCTCGCCGAAGCGGGCCCGCCGTCCGATCCGGACGAGCTCGAGGAGGGCCCACCCGACGAGCAGGGACGTGGCGTCGCCGACCAGGAGGGGGAGCGGATCGACGAGCTCGACGAACCCGACCCGGCGGCAGGCTCCCGGCCTGGCCGCCACCCCCGGCGGACGCGAGGGAACCGGTGAACAACCTGCTGCCGCTGCCGGTGCTGCTGCCGCTCATCGCCGCCGCGCTGACCCTGTCGCTGAACCGGCATCCCGGGGCCCAGCGGGTGGTGTCGACCACCGCGATGATCGGAGTGGTCGGGGTCGCCGGTGTCCTGATGTGGATCAGCGATCGCCACGGCACGGTCGTGCTCTGGATCGGTGACTGGCCGCGTCCGCTCGGGATCGCCCTGGTCGCCGACCGGCTGTCGGCGCTGATGCTGGTGGTCTCCTCGGCGGTCACCCTGGTGGTGCTGGTCTTCGCGATGGCGGCCAACGAGGCCGAACGTCGTCGTCAGACCCCGATCTCGATCTTCCACCCGACGCTGATGGTGATGTCCGCCGGCGTCTCAAACGCGTTCCTGGCCGGTGACCTGTTCAACCTGTTCGTGGGTTTCGAGCTGCTGCTCTTCGCCTCCTACGTGCTGCTCACCCTCGGGGGCAGCCGGGAGCGGGTCCGGGCCGGCAGCACCTACATCGTGGTGAGTCTGCTCTCCTCGACGCTGTTCCTGATCGCGATCGTCGCCGTCTACGCCGCGACCGGCACCGTGAACCTGGCCCAGCTCGCGCTGCGGTTGCCGGGGCTGCCCACCGACGTCCAGCTCATCGTGCAGATGCTGCTGCTGACGGTGTTCGGGATCAAGGCCGCGATCTTCCCGATGTCGGCCTGGCTGCCGGACTCCTACCCGACGGCTCCGGCCCCGGTCACCGCGGTCTTCGCGGGGCTGCTCACCAAGGTCGGGGTGTACGCGATCATCCGCACCCAGACCGTGCTGTTCCCCGACAGCCACCTGACCCGGCTGCTGCTCTGGGCCGCGCTGGCCAGCATGGTGGTCGGCATCTGCGGGGCGATCGCCCAGTCGGAGATCAAGCGGCTGCTGTCGTTCACCCTGGTCAGCCACATTGGCTACATGATCTTCGGCATCGGGCTCGCGAGTGGTGCCGGTTACGCCGGGGCGATCTTCTACGTCGTCCACCACATCACGATCCAGACGGTGCTGTTCCTGGTCATCGGGTTGGTCGAGATCCGCGGTGGCAGTACCTCCCTCAACCGGCTGGGCGGGCTGGCGGCCGCGGCCCCGGTGCTGGGGGTGCTGTTCTTCGTCCCCGCGATGAATCTGGCCGGCATCCCGCCGTTGTCGGGCTTCGTGGGCAAGCTGAGTCTGCTGGAGGCGGGCGCGCAGGCCGGCGGGTTCCTTGCCTACCTGCTGATCGGGGGCAGCGTCGTCACCAGCCTGCTCACCCTGTACGCGTTGGCCAAGGTATGGAATCGCGCGTTCTGGCGACCGCGCAGCGAGGAGGTCGACCCGCTGGAGGCCGTACTGGGTGAAGACACCGCCGGGGAGCTCGCCGAGGACGAGGTCGCGGCGGAGCGGGCTGCGGAGGACCTGGCCGCGGAGGACCAGTGGGCCCGGGACCAGGGGGCTCGACCGGCCACGACGGGGGTCTCGGCGAAGCCGGTGGCGCGACGAGACGTCGAGTCCGGGGCGAACCACGACGAGGGCGAGGAGGGCGACGAGGACGAGGACGTCGACGACGAGTCCGCAGGGGTGGGACGGCCCCTACCCCGCCCCTTGGTCGCGACGACGGCGGTGCTGGTGGCGCTGAGCGTGGTGCTCACCGTGGTGGCGGGCCCGCTCTACGGGTACACCACGCGGGCCGCGGCCGACATCACCGGCGGCCAGAACTACGTCGACGCGGTGCTGGCGGGACCCAACCGATGAGCGTCGTCCCGGAGCCCGCCACCGGCTCAGAACCCGGGGAGCCACCCCGACGCCGGGTGCGGATCACGTCGGTGGTGGTCCTCACCGTGACCTGGCTGCTGCTCTGGGGCCACGTCACGCTCCTGCTGGTGCTCACCGGAGTCCTGGTGGCGCTGCTGGTCAACGTGGTCTTTCCGCTGCCGGCCATCGATCTGCACGGCCGGTTCCGGCCGGTCGGGGCGCTGCGCCTGGTCGGCACCCAGCTCGTCGACATCACGGTCGCGAGCCTGTCGGTGGTCGCCCTGGTGTTCCGGTTCGGGACGATACCGCAGAGCTCGATCATCCGCGTACAGCTGCGCAGCCGCTCCGAGGTCTACCTCGCCCAGACCGCCGAGCTGGTGTCACTGGTGCCGGGCACGATCGTGCTGGAGTCCCGGCGCAGCAGAAGCATCCTCTACCTGCACGTCTTGAACCAGACCGAGCCCGCCGAGCTCGCGACGACGGCACAGCTGGTCCTGGACGCCGAGGAGCGGGTGCTGCGCGCCTTCGGCTCCGACGCCGAGATCGCCGCGCTCGACGCGGGCCGGCCGCTCCCGCACGGGGGGCCGGGATGATCGCGACGGCGGTGCTGGTGATGGTCGCGGTGGGGGCGGTGCTGCTCACCGCGGCCGGTGCGCTGACGGTGCTGCGGATCTCCAAGGGGCCGACCAGCCTGGACCGGGTGGTGGCGGCCGACGTCCTGGTGGCGGTGGTGATCGCCGCGTTGGCGTTGGAGGCGATCCGCAACGACCACGCCACGACGCTGCCCGTGATGCTGGTGCTCGCGCTGCTGGGGTTCACCAGTGCGGTGAGTGTCGCCCGCCTCGTCGCCGACCGGGACAAGGCCGTTCGCTGGGACATCGAGACCGTTCGGGCCGACGAGCCCGTTCGGGCGGACGAGTCTGCCCGGGCCGACGAGTCTGCCCGCGACCAGGACGAGGAGGACGGCCGATGACCGCCGACGGGGTGTTCCGTCTGGTGGGGGCGGCGTGCGTGCTGCTCGGGGCGTTCCTGGCCTTCGCCGCGGCGGTCGGGCTGGTCCGGTTGCCCGACGTGCTCGCCCGGATGCACGCGGCGACCAAGCCGCAGACCCTCGGCCTGCTGCTGGTCTGCCTCGGCGTGGTCCTTTCGCTGCGGACGTGGTCTGCGTTCGCCACCCTGCTGCTGGTCGCGGTCCTCCAGCTCACCACCGCCCCGGTCGCCGCGCACCTGGTGAGCCGTACCGTCTACCGCTCCAACCAGGTGCGACGCGACCTGCTGGTACGCGACGACCTCGCCACCGATCTCGAAGCCGAGGGCTTCCATCTCGCTCCGGTGCCCGCCCGGGATGGCTCGGTGGGGGATCCCGCCGACGACATCGACGCGACCAGCCAGGTTCTGCCGGGTTCTGACGGCGCGTCGGACAGGAAGTGACCGGTCGGCACGGCCCAGAGCGCGGACACGGCGTGGTTCCGGCGGCCGCCGGGTGTCGATCGGCGACGTCGTACGGTCGTAGTCTGGCCCGACCATGACCGCACGTGAGCAGACCAGCGCCCCGGAGTGTCTCTTCCCCCGGCTGGAGCCCCTGCTCGCCCAGGTCGGCAAGCCCATCCAGTACGTGGGGGGTGAGCTCAACAGCGTGGCCAAGGAGTGGGCCGCGACCGACGTGCGGTGGTGCCTGATGTACCCCGACGCGTACGAGGTGGGACTGCCCAATCAGGGCGTGGCCATCCTCTACGAGATCCTCAACGAACGCGACTGGATCCTCGCCGAACGGACGTACGCGGTCTGGCACGACCTCGAGGCGCTGATGCGTGAGCACGGCCTGCCGCAGTTCACCCTCGACTCGCACCGTCCCGTCCGCAGCTTCGACGTGCTCGGGGTCAGCTTTGCCACCGAGCTCGGCTACACCAACCTGCTCACCGCCATCGACCTCGCGGGGATCGCGTTGCACGCCGTCGACCGCGGTGAGGACGACCCGATCGTGCTCGCCGGCGGGCACGCCGCCTTCAACCCCGAGCCGATCGCCGACTTCGTCGACGCCGCCGTGCTGGGCGACGGGGAGGAGATCGCGCTCGTCGTCAGCGAGATCATCCGGGAGTGGAAGGCCGAGGGGCGACCGGACGGCCGCGACGGGTTGCTGCTCCGGTTGGCCGCCGGGGGCGGGGTCTACGTGCCCAAGTTCTACGACGTCGCCTACCTGCCCGACGGCCGGATCCAGCGGGTCGCGCCGAACCGCAGCGGCGTGCCGTTCACCATCCGCAAGCACACCCTGATGGACCTCGACGCCTGGCCGTACCCCAAGAAGCCCCTGGTGCCGCTGGCCGAGACCGTGCACGAGCGCTACTCGGTCGAGATCTTCCGCGGCTGCACCCGCGGCTGCCGGTTCTGCCAGGCGGGCATGATCACCCGGCCGGTGCGCGAGCGCAGCATCGAGACGATCGGCGCCATGGTGCAGGGCGGGATCGAGGCCACCGGCTTGGAGGAGGTGGGCCTGCTGTCGCTGTCGAGTGCTGATCACTCCGAGATCGCCGAGGTGACCAAGCAGCTCGCCGACCGGTACGAGGGAACCAACGTCTCGCTGTCCCTCCCCAGCACGAGAGTGGACGCCTTCAACATCGACCTGGCCAACGAGTTGTCGCGCAACGGCCGTCGTTCCGGCTTGACGTTCGCGCCCGAGGGCGGGTCGCAGCGGCTGCGGCAGGTGATCAACAAGATGGTCACCGACGACGACTTGATCGCGACGGTGGCGGCGGCCTACGCCAGCGGCTGGCGGCAGGTGAAGCTCTACTTCATGTGCGGGCTGCCCACCGAGACCGACGACGACGTGCTGGCCATCGGAGAGCTCGCCAAGCGGGTGATCGAGACCGGCCGCCAGGTCAGCGGGCGCCGCGACATCCGTTGCACGGTGAGCATCGGGGGCTTCGTGCCCAAGCCGCACACCCCGTTCCAGTGGGCCGCACAGTGTGATCATGAGACTGTCGATGATCGACTGCGCCAGCTGCGCGACCTGATCCGCGACGACCGTCGATACGGCAAGTCGATCGGTTTTCGCTACCACGACGGCAAACCGAGCATCGTCGAGGGTCTGCTCTCGCGGGGGGACCGCCGGGTCGGCCGGGTGATCGAGGCGGTCTGGCGCGACGGTGGCCGGTTCGACGGCTGGAGTGAGCACTTCTCCTACGAGCGCTGGATGCGGCTGGCTGCGGCCGAGCTGACGACGTACGGCGTGGACGTCGACTGGTACACCACCCGCGAACGTGACTACGCCGAGGTGCTGCCCTGGGACCACCTCGACGCCGGCCTCGACCGCGACTGGCTGTGGGAGGACTGGCAGGACGCCCTCGACGAGCGGGAGGTGGAGGACTGCCGCTGGACCCCCTGCTTCGACTGCGGCGTCTGCCCGCAACTGGACACCAGCATCCAGATCGGCCCGACCGGCAAGACGCTGCTGCCGATCACCCCGGTGACTCCCCGGCTAACCGTCTGAGCCAGCCCGAAGACTGCAGAATGCGGGGCATGGAGATGGCTGCTGCGAGTGGGGCTCAGCGACGGTGGTCGCGGTGGCGCGTGGGCATACGGCTACCGTCGACGAATGCAATGGTCGGGAACCGCGCCGCCTACGGCGAGGCAGTTAGGGCGGTTCGGGCGGGTGAGCTCGGCCCGGATCAGGCCGCAGACCAGCTGATCAGTCAAATGACCGTGAGGGAGGTCCTCGGGCTTCTTGACGGCGACTCTCCCCGGCTGATGCTGCCGCTCATCCCGATTCTGCTCGGTCGGCGGCCGTTCGTGGCCGGGGCAGTCCCACGCCTCGGCATTCCAGGCATCCGGTTCAGCGACGGTGGGCGCGGGGTAGTAATCGGTGCCTCGACAGCCTTTCCCGTGACGATGGCGCGAGCGGCGACCTGGGATCCTTCGCTGGAGGAGCGGGTTGGTCTTGTGATCGGTCGGGAAACCAGGGCGCGCGGTGCGAACTACTCCGCTTCCGTCTGCGTCAACCTTCTACGCCACCCCGCATGGGGCCGGGCGCAAGAATGCTACGGGGAGGATCCGGTGCTCACCGGTCGGATGGGATCGGCCCTGACCCGAGGTGTGCGCGTGCACGCCATGGCATGCGTGAAACACTTCGCGCTCAACTCGATGGAGAATGAGCGCTTCGAAGTTGACGTATCGGTCGACGAGCACGCCCTACACGAGGTGTACCTGCCGCATTTCAAAGCGGTAGTAGACGCCGGTGCCGACTCCGTGATGAGTGCATACAACCGGGTGAGGGGTGAGTACATGGACGTTAACAGCGCCTTACTCACAGACGTGTTGCGACACGAGTGGGGTTTTTCGGGGTTCGTGACGAGCGATTGGGTGTTCGGAACTCACGATGCGGTCGCGAGCCTGGAGGCGGGCATGGACATCGAGATGCCACTTCAACTGCTGCGAGCCCGCGATTTGCCGGCGGCGCTGCGCCGGGGTGTCGTGGGCCGGGAGACTGTTCTGCGGTCCGCGCGCCGCATCCTTCGCACCACTGTGCTGCATGCTGCAACCCGCGAGGCGGCCCAGCCGAGCGCCGCTGACATCGCTTCGTCGGCGCACCGGGCACTTGCCCATAGGGTCGCCACCGAGTCGATGGTGCTACTGAAGAACGACACCGTCGGGCCGGCACCGCTTCTGCCATTGGACCGCGCCGCCCGTCACATCGCCGTGATCGGACGACTTGCCCTACGGGCAAACCTCGGCGATCACGGCTCCTCCCGCGTTACGCCTCCCTCCGCAGTCTCGCCACTTCAGGGGCTGCGTGACGCGCTTCCCGGGGTGCTCATCACCAGTACCTCCGGTCGGGATGAGAGGATCGCGACCGAAGCGGCAGCAGCAGCGGAGACGGTGATCGTCGTGGTCGGCCTCGACCAGCACGATGAGGGCGAATCGGTCGTCACCGGTGGCGTCGACGTGGGCGTGCTCGGTCGAGCATTCGACACAGGTCCCCTCCGCCGCCCGCTCATCGGTCTCGCCCACGCGGCGTCGCGCTTCGTCCGAGGCGGCGACCGCAGCTCACTCGACCTGCGCCCCTCCGACGTGCGTCTCATCCGCGCAGTCGCCGCCGCCAACCCTCGCACCGTCGTCGTGCTGATCGGCGGGAGCGCGATCCTGATGGAGGCGTGGCGCGACCGCGTACCAGCGATTCTCCTCGCCTGGTACGGCGGGATGGAAGGCGGCCACGCGCTTGCGAGCGTGCTGACCGGCTTTGCGGAGCCGGGTGGGCGGCTGCCGTTCGTATTGCCGACGGACGCCGCGCATCTGCCACCGTTCGACAGCGCCGCTAAGTCCGTCGTCTACGACGACAAGTGGGGTCAACGCCGGCTCGACGGAGAGGGAAATGCGCCCGCGTTCCCGTTCGGGTTCGGGTTGGGATACACCACCATCGAGCATCGGCTTCTCGATCACCGGTTCGACGACACGGGCGGCAACGCGAATGTTCATGTGACAAACACCGGAGACCGCGAGGGCTCGACCGTCGTACAGGTCTATGCCGCTGACGTGTCGACCCGCCGGCCGGTGGCTCAACTGCTGGGGTTCCGCAAAGTGACGCTGCACCCCGGCGAACAGACGACCGTGGGGGTATCACTGGATGCGGGACCCACCCTGCAGCGCGACCCGGCAACCCGACGCTGGTCCGCCCGGGCGGGCGACTGGGCAGTCCTCGCCACCCAGCACAGCCCCGACAGCTGGGCGGGCGCGCGCCGATTGCGACACGCAACGGGATCGATGGACAAGGAAGCCCCATCGGGTGGCCCGTCGGCGTGAGATCGGCCCCGGTCTCGACCAGCCGGTCACGGGCGGATACGAGTCGGCCCGGGAATCGCCTTAACGCGGACGGACAACACGTCATCACCCCGCAGCATGGCGCGAAACAGCCGCCGCTGCTCCCACCGGAGAGACACGCGTGCATGGTCGCGTCGCAAGACCAAACTTCCGCTCGCAGTCCCGTATCGTTTCTGCAGCTCGCCTAGTTCCTGGGCTCGAAGAAGCGCAACCGTGCTGCCCGTTTCTTCGTCGATCAGGGTGACCAGCGAGGAGGGTCCCGTCAGATCGGTCGCGACGACGCGCCGCTCGCTCGCGGCGAGAATAGTTTTCTGAGCCCCCCGGGTCACGACCAGTGGGCGGGACGGACCGTCCAGCAGCCCGGTCAAGACGTCCGCAGCGGCGCTGGGGCGACCGATTCTCTGCGCCGCCTCTTGCATCCGCTTCAGCCGGCCCGGCTCGCGGAGCACTTCGTCGATCTTCCAGCCGATCGTGGCAGCGGTGTTGCAGCAGACGGCCGCGCCCTGCTCCAACAGATAATCTCCGTTGCGAACCTCTTGGCCGGGGATGGGGTTCACCAGTACCATCGGCAACCCCGCAGCCATACACTCCGACGCCGACAGCCCGCCGGGCTTGCCGACGAACAGGTCGGCGCTCCGCAGCAGCTGCGGCATCTTGTCCGTGAAGCCAAGCACGCTGTATCGGTTACCGGCGGGCTTCACGAGCTGCTCAATACGCCGACGCAGCTCGTCGTTGCGTCCGCACACGACAGTGGCCGTAAAGGGCGAGCGCATATGCAGGGTCTGGCGCACGACAGCTACAGCGTAATCACCGCCAGAGGCACCTGCAGAAATTAGCAGCATCGGTGGCTCATTGACCTCGCGCGCAGGCTCGACATCTGGCCGGGTGGTGATCGGGATGCCCGTCACCGTGACCCGGTCGGGCGGCAGACCGAGCGCCGTCAGCTCCACCGTCCCTTCCTCCCTGGCCACGAAAAGCATGTGGAACGCGCCCGTGAGCCACAGGCCCTGAAAGTCATAGTCCGTCGTGACCACCGCGACTTTGGCATCAACCGCACCGCGAAGAAGTAAGGACGCCAGCAACTGTGCAGGCAGGAAATGCGTGCACACAATCGCGGTCGGACGGAATCGGTTGATCGCACCAATGAGCGGAAACGCGTTCATCAGCGTCCAGGGGTCGATCGGGCCACGGCGCCGGAACGGCGGATCGGTCATGTCGTAGCCCCAGTCCACCAGCCACGGCATCGCCTTGGCCAGAACGAAATACCCCTTGCCCAACACCTTGCGGTAGAGCATGCTGCTCGCCTTCAGCACGTCCAGTACCTGCACCTCGGCGACGTCAACACGCGCCGCGCACGCATGCTGCACCGCCGCCGCCGCGCTGTTATGACCCGATCCCACCCCGGCAGACAAGACCAGCACGCGCTCACCCTGAACCACGCGGGTACCTCGTGGCGACGTCCTCACCATGACGAGATGGTATCGGGCTCCGACCGCGAACCTCGGGCTAGTGGTCCGTCGATGATTTGATCTGGTGGAGGGTGTCGCGGCCTCGGGAGACCTTGTTGATGATGTCTTCGGCGATGGCTTTCCAGATAAAGGGTTTGGGGTCGTCGTTCCAGTGGTCGGCCCAGATCGTGATGGCTTCGGTGAGGTCCGCGACGGAGGTGAACACGCCGCGACGTAGGCGTTTGTCGGTGAGTTCTTTGAACCAG
>JBPCRP010000107.1:0-15457 GCA_050996715.1 Propionibacteriaceae bacterium | reverse complement strand
CGAGATTTCTTCCCCGTTGTGTTGGCTTTGGGCGGAGCATCGCGCGGCGCGTTGCACAACCGGACCGGGGGCCGCGTGTCCGGGGACCCGCAGGCGTCGCTGCGGTTGCTGCACGACGTCGCGCGAGGTCTGGGGTGGACGCCGTTCGGCTGGGCGTGGTCGCTGCCGGCCGACGTCGCCCGCGGCGAGTGGGGCACCGCCGGGGCCCATCTGGTGCTAGCGGTCGCCCTGGTCGGCGGTCTGTGGTGGGCCTGGGGCTATTTCCTGGAGCAGGCCCTCGCTTCACCGCTGGAGGCCGGCGGGACGTCCAAGGCGGTCAAGCGGGACAGCGTGGTCGACCGGCTCTATCCGCCCACCCCCGCGGGGGCGGTGGCCGGTCGTTCGCTGCACTACTGGCGACGTGACCCGCGCTACCTGTCCTCGCTCGGCGCCATCTTCGTCGCCCCGATCGTGATCGTGGTGGCGCTGATCTCCAACCCCGGCCGGGACGCGACCAGCCCCATCGCCGCGTTCGCCCCGGCCTTCCTCGCGGTGCTGCTGGGCTCGGTCGTCGCCCAGGACCTGTCGTACGACGGCAGCGCGGTCTGGGCCCACGTCACCGCGGGGATCAGCGGCGCAGCCGACCGGACGGGGCGGGTGATGTCGACCCTGACCGTCATCGGGCCGGTGCTGGTGATCATGCTGGTCACCGTCGCCGCCGTCACCGGGGAGTGGGCGCTGCTGCCGCGAACGGCCGGGCTGACCGTCGGGCTCGCCCTGATCAGCATCGGCGTCGGCAGCTGGGTCGGTTCGGTCTGGCAGATCCCCGCCCCGCCGCCCGGGGCGAATCCGTTCGCCAAGAACAGCAACGGCAACGGGTTGCGGGGCCTGGTGTCCTTCGCGGTCACGTCCGGGCTGACCGTCGCCTGCAGCCTGCCCCTGATCGCCGTGCTGATCGGCTCGTTCTTCGTTTCCGCCCTGACCTGGGTCACCCCCCTCGTGGGGATCGGGTCGGGGCTGATCGTGCTGCGGATCGGCATCCGGCTCGGCGGGAGGCGGCTGGAGACCCACTGGCCCGAGGTCCTCGCGGCCGTCACCGCCAAGGGCTGACGACCCGGCCCACCACCCGCCATTTTGCGCACAATGACCCCGTCCGGAGGGCTTCCCGGGGTCATTGTGCGCAAAGTGGCGAAGTTCAGGGGCGGGTGACCAGCAGGACGCGGAAGCTCTTGGCGCTGGCGAGGCGGGCGCAGGCGTACCCCTGGGTCTGGAGCCAGGCCTGCAGCGAGTCGGCGCCGAGGTTCTTGCCGACCACCAGCCGGGCCTCGCCGTCTGGGGCGAGGCGGGGGAGCCAGGTCGCCAGCAGCGCGTGCAGCGCTTCTTTGCCGATCCGGATCGGCGGGTTGGACCAGATCTGATCGTACGCCTGATGCGGGTCGACCTGCTCGGGCTTCAGCGCCCGCACCCGGTCAGCCACCCCGGCGATGATCGCGTTCTCGGTGCACAGGGTGAGGGCCCGTTCGTTGACGTCGACGGCGTCCACCCGAGCCGGCGGGCGGCTGAGGGCCAGCGCGAGGGCGATCGGGCCGTACCCGCAGCCCAGGTCCAGGAACCGGTTGCCCGTGGTCGGCGGTGGGCACTCGCGGAACAGCACCGCCGTGCCCTTGTCCAGGTAGTCGCCCCCGAACACCCCGGCGGCCGTGGTCAGCGTGAGGTCGTGGCCCCAGACCGTGGCGGTCACGGTCCGGCGGCGCTCCGGTCCGGTCGGCTGCTCGCTGAAGTAGTGGCTCACCGGGTCCGCCCCTCGACCGGCTCGATCAGGATGCGGACGGCGCGCGCTTCGCGGGCCCGTTCTGCCATCCGGGCCGGGTCGGGGTAGCCGACCTCCTCCAACGTGAGCCCACCGGCGGCGATCACCTCCACCGTGCTCACCCGCTCGGCGGCGGTGGCGACCGAGCGCAGCCACGTGGTGGGGCGGCGGCCGTCGGCCACCGAGACCAGCGCGCCGACCAGCGAGCGGACCATCGAGTGGCAGAAGGCGTCGGCGATCACGGTGACCTCGATGACCCCGGCGAACGGCCCGGCCTCGACCCGGACGGCCTCGCAGTGGAGCAGGGTCCGGATCGTCGTCGACCCCTCCCGACGTCGGCAGAACGCAGCGAAGTCGTGCAACCCGAGCAACCCGGTCGCGGCCGCGTTGAACAGGTCCAGGTCGACCGGCCGCCGGACCGCGGTGATGCTGGCGCGGAGCAGCGGGTCGGGCAGGTTGACGTCGATCAGCCGGTAGACGTAGCGACGCCAGATCGCTGCGAAGCGGGCGTCGAAGCCCGCCGGTGCCGGGTCGATCGAGCGGACCACGATCTCGGGCCGCAGCACCCGGGTTAGCCGGCGGGTGAGCTCCACCCCGTCGTCGAGCAGCCCGGGCGCCAGGTCGAGATGCGCGACCTGGCCGCGTGCGTGCACCCCGGCGTCGGTCCGGCCGGCGCAGACCAGGTCGGGGGGCTCGGGCAGCCGCAGCACCCGGCCGATGGTCTCGGCCAGCTCCCCCTGGACGGTGCGTCGCCCCGGTTGGACGGCCCAGCCGGAGAACCCGGACCCGTCGTACCCGAGGTCGATCCGCCACCGCCGGGCCGGGGTGCCGCTCACCGGCTCGCTCACCGGCTCGCTCACCGGCGGCGGTACGCCAGGTCGGTGACCGTCCGGTCGGCGACCAGCGCCCGCCGCTCGAACCGGGTGACGGGTCGGGGCGGGAGGTCGGCCAGCTCGTCGACGTCGAGGACCACGAAGTCCGCGTGGTCGTCGAGGGCGGCGCGCATCTGCTCGGCGTAGGGGGCCCAGTCGGTCGCCAGCCGCCACAACCCGCCGGGCTGAAGCCGGTCGGCCGCAAGATCGGCGAAGGCCGCATCGACCAGTCGACGCTTGTGGTGGCGGGTCTTGGGCCACGGGTCGGGGAAGAACACCCACAGCTCGGCGACCGAGCCGGGCGCGATCAGGACGGTTAGAGCCGGTACGGCGTCGGCGGCTAGCAGTCGTACGTTGGCCACGCCGTCGCGGGCCAACGACCCGAGGATGCGCGCCACGGCCGGCTCCCAGACCTCGATCGCGAGCACGTCGACCTCCGGGCGGGCGGCGGCCATCGCGACGAGCGAGTCACCCACACCGGGACCGATCTCCACGACCAGCGGGGCGTTCCGGCCGTACGCGGCGGGCAGGTCGAGGTGGGCGTCCAGCGCCACCGCGGTGTCCAGCTCAGCCCGGGGGACGTCCAGGACCCAGTTCTCGCGGTGCTCTTCCCAGGCGCGCTGCTGACCCGCGGTCATCCGGGCGCTGCGCCGGACGAACGAGGGCCGGACGAACGAGGGCCCGACAAAGTCGGGCACCTCGCGAGCCGGACGGGTGGAGGGCACGGGGGAAGAACCTACCCGCTCAGCTGCTGATGTCCTTGCTCGCGAACCGCGCCCAGGCGGCGAGCCAGAAGACCACGGCGTAGATCGCGGCGGTGAGCAGGCCGCGCTGCACGTCGGCGGTGGCGATCGGATCGCGCAGCAGATCGCCGAACGCCGTCCACCAGTGCGTGAGCAGGTAGGGGTGGATGGCGTCGAGCTGGCTGAGCGAGTCGGCCACGAACATGCTCACGTTGATCAGCACGACCGCGACGGTGGCGCCGATGGGCTGCTCGGTCAGCGTGGAGACGAAGAGCCCGATCGCCCCCAGCGCGGCGAAGCCGGCGGCGAGGTAGAGCACGGTCAGCGCGAGCCGAACCAGCGCCGCCCCCAGCCCGATCTGGGTCCCCGACAGCAGGGTGAACGGGCCGATCCCGAAGAGGATCGCACCGATCAGTGCGCCGACCACGGCGACCAGGGCGGTGGCGGCGACGGCGAAGACGACGATGGCGCCGTACTTCACGAGCAGCAGGCGGGTGCGACCCACGGGCACCGTGAGCAGGTAGCGCAGGGTGCCGATGTTGGCCTCCCCGGCCACGGCGTCCCCGGCTACGGTGGCCACGGCCAGCGGCAGGAAGAGCGGGAGCTCCACGGTCAGGGCGGCAAAGGCGACGAAGAGCCCGTTCCGGGTGATGGCGTCGATGAAGCTGGGGCCCCCACCCCCGCCTGGGTCGGTCACCTTGACGGCGATCGCGATCAGGATCGGTACGGCAGCCAACACGCCCAGCCCGGCGAGGTTGCGGCGACGCCGGAAGATGATCGCGAGCTCCGAGCGCAGGAAGCGGCCGGGTGCGGCCCGGCCGCGGGTGCGCTCCGGCGGGCGAGACAGCTCAGCCGCTGACATCGAAGCCCTCCCCGGTGAGCTCGACGAAGACGTCCTCGAGGGTGGGAACGACCAGTCCGAAGCCGAGCACTTTGACGTCGGCGGCGACGAGCCCGGGAACGACGTCCTCGATCTGGACGTCGCCGAGGACTGCGGTCACCCGGGCAGCCCGGGCGGTGACGGCGGGCTCGGTCCGGACGCCTTGGAGTCCGAGCCGGGTCAGGGTGCGGGCCGCGGAGTCGGCGTCGGGGGTGTCCAGTCGGACGGTCGGCACGGCATTGGCCTGCAGCGACGCGATCGGCCCCTGGACCAGCAGCTTGCCCTCGTTCATCACCCCGATGTGGCTGCACATCTGCTCGACCTCGCTGAGCAGGTGGCTGGAGACCAGCACGGTGATCCCGTCGGCGGCGAGCTCACCGATCAGGTGCCGGACCTCGCGGGTGCCCTGCGGGTCGAGGCCGTTGGTGGGCTCGTCGAGCACTAGCAGCTCACGGGGCCGCAGCAGGGCGGCGGCGATGGCGAGCCGCTGTTTCATGCCGAGGGAGTACGCGCGGAAGCGCTTGGTCGCGGCCGAGAGCAGACCGACCCGGTCCAACGCCGCGTCGATCCGGGCCGCCGCCGTCCGCGCGTCGACGCTGCGGTCGGCCGCATCGAGCCGGTGCAGGTTCTCCCGGCCGGAGAGGTAGGGGTGGAACGCGGGGCCTTCGACCAGGGCCCCGACTCGGGGCAGCGCGCTCAGCACGCCGGCCGGCATCGGCTCACCGAGCAGGGTATGACTGCCCGAGGTGGGGGAGATCAACCCGAGCAGCATCCGGATCGTGGTGGTCTTGCCGGAGCCGTTGGGCCCGAGGAAGCCGTAGACCGCTCCTGACGGCACCCGAAGGTCGACGGCGTTCACGGCCACCTGCTGGCGGAAGTGCTTGGTGAGACCGGTGGTGACGACGGGGTCGCCCATCGCCACCACGTCCGTAGTACTCAGCTGAGGGCGGCGTACAGCAGCGCGGGCGTGACCGCGCCGACGGCCAGGCGACCGTCGTCGGTCAGCACCGCCGAGAACGCCGTCCCCGAGAGCAGCTTGCCGGATCCCCACGTACCGGAGACCTTCGGCAGAGAGTTGAGGGCCTGCGCGAGTTGGCGGGCCTCGTGACCCTGGCCGGCCTGGGCTGTGGCGTCGGAGGGCACCTTCATCACCACGACGGTGGTCCAGGCGGAGCCGACCTTCTTGACGTCGGGTGCCTTCTGCTTCTCGACGCCGGTCGTGTGGTCGGGCTGCGGGTGGCTGCCCTTCGCGTCACCCGTGACCTCGGTGACCTTCGCGTCCTTGGGTGCGGTGAAGCTGAACTCGGAAGCGGCCGGGACGGCGTAGTCGATCGTGGTGAACGCGGTGGAGAACACCGGGTCGCTCACGCCCCGGGCCAGAAGCTGCACGCGCAGCGGGACGAAGGTCGTGCCGTCGACCGCCAGCCGGACGGACTCGATCTTGGTGCCGGTCTGGCTCGCCTTGGGCCTCAGTACGAGCTCATAGCTCGGCCGGCCGGCCACGGTGACGTTCTTGGCCAGCGTGACGTCGGTGGTGCTGCCGACAGCCGCGAACGCCTTAGCGGCGGCCTCGGACGGGGTCATCGGGGTGTCGGTGTTCTCGGGGGAGGTGCGATCCTTGACGGCAGCCCCGGTGCGGTGGGTGACGGTGTTCTTCTCACTGGACCACAGCCACTGCTCGGTGCCGCTGGTGACCAGGTCGGACTCGCCGAGACTGCCGTGGACGGCGAACCGCGCCTTGTCCGGAGCGGCGTAGGCGACGCGGAGCGTGTGCGTACCGGAGATCAGGCTGCTGAAGTCCGACGAGCTCTGGTCGGTGCCGAGCGACGGCAGGCCGAGGTTGGCGGACTCCTCGACGGTGCCCGAAAGTCCCTTCGGGTTCGCCTGGGCGACCTTGACCAACAGGTCCTGGGCGCTGATGTCGGACAGGGTGGTATCGGCGGAGGCGCGGGTCCCGACGAGTCCGGCGGTGGACACGGCGAGCACCACGACCGCAGGCGCCAGCCAGCGCAGGCTCGGCCGTTTCAGCAGCACATTCATGGATTGATCGTACGCGCGGCTCCGGCATCCACAACGGTCGACGAAAAGCGTTCACCAGACCTCCGCACCGAGCTTTAGGATCGCCGCCATGGGACACGTGGAGACCTCGTCGGTGTCCTACCACCTGCCCGACGGCCGCCCGCTGCTCGACGACATCTCGTTCCGGGTCGGGGAAGGGGCGGTGGTCGCCCTCGTCGGCGCCAACGGGTCGGGCAAGACCACGCTGCTGAAGATCGTGGCGGGCGACCTGACCCCGACGGCGGGGAGCATCTCGCGCAGCGGGGGGCTCGGGGTGATGCGCCAGTTCATCGGCGGCATCCGGGACGCCACCACCGTCGGAGATCTGCTCGTCTCGCTCTCCCCCGCTCGCATCGCGGCGGCCACCGCCGAGGTCGACCGACGCGAGCGGCAGCTCATGGACGACGACACCGAACCCGTGCAGCTCGCCTACGCCCACGCCCTGGCCGAGTACACCGACGCCGGTGGTTACGACGCCGAGGTCACCTTCGACGCCTGCTGCACCGCAGCTCTGGGAATAGGCTTCGACTCGGTGAAGTACCGCGAGGTCAGCACGCTCTCCGGCGGTGAGCAGAAGCGGCTGGCCCTGGAGCTGCTGCTGCGCGGACCCGACGAGGTACTGCTGCTCGACGAGCCCGACAACTACCTCGACGTACCCGGCAAGCGCTGGCTCGAAGAACAGCTGCGATCCACCCGCAAGACCGTGCTGCTGGTCAGCCACGACCGGGAGCTGCTGGCCGAAGCCGCCACGGCGATCGCGGCGGTCGAGCTTGGGGCGGCCGGCAACTCGCTGTGGGTGCACGGGTCAGGCTACGGCTCGTTCGCGGCCGCACGGCGGAGTCGGTTCGCTCGCTTCGAGGAACTCCGTCGGCGCTGGGACGAGGAGCACCAGAAGCTGCACGACCTGATGATGATGTACAAGATCAAGGCCGCCTCGAACTCCAAGATGGCCGGCCGCTACCAGGCGGCCACGACCCGGCTCACGAAGTTCGAGGAGGCCGGCCCGCCCGAGGCCATCCCGCTCGAGCAGAAGGTGTCGATGCGGTTGCCGGGGGGTCGCACCGGAAAGCGGGCGGTGGTGGTCGACGACCTCGAGCTGACCGGGCTGATGAAGCCGTTCGACGCCGAGATCTGGTTTGGCGACCGGGTCGCGGTGCTCGGGTCCAACGGCTCGGGCAAGTCGCACTTCCTGCGGCTGCTGGCCAAGGGCGGCTCGCTCCCCGACAAGGAGCACGAGCCCGTCGAGTCGCTCGACATCTCTCCGGTGGCCCACACCGGGGCGGCCCGACTGGGGGCCCGCGTACGGCCAGGGTGGTTCGCCCAGACCCACCAGCATCCTGAGTTGATCGGCCGGACCCTGCTCGAGATCCTGCACCGAGGCGATACGGCTCCCGACGGTCGAGGTCGCGAGGGGATGGGCCAGGAGCAGGCGGCGCGCAAGCTCGACCGCTACGAGCTGGCCCACGCCGCGGAACAGAAGTTCGAGTCGCTGTCGGGCGGTCAGCAGGCGCGGTTCCAGATCCTGCTGCTGGAGCTGTCCGGGGCGACTCTGCTGCTGCTCGACGAGCCGACCGACAACCTCGACATCGACTCCGCCGAGGCGCTCGAGGCCGGTCTGGACAGCTTCGAGGGGACCGTGATGGCGGTGACCCACGACCGGTGGTTCGCCCGCAGCTTCGACCGCTTCCTGGTCTTCGGCGCCGACGGCTCGGTCTACGAGTCCGGCGAGCCGGTGTGGGACGAGGGCCGGGTCGTCCGCGTCCGCTGACCCAAAAGGACGGCTCGTGGGGCTGGCCGGTCTCCTGTCAGGCGTGGCCGGCCCGCGCCGGGGGTCACGAGGCGGCCTTCTGGGTCGCTTGGCCGACGGCAAGGCGGATCGCCGCGAGCACATCGGCAGGGTGGTCCTGGAGCATCCGCCACGTGAACCGCAGCACGGTCCAGCCGGCGAGGACCAGCATGTTCTGACGCCAGCGGTCGTTCTCGAAGGCCGCACTCGTCTCCCCGTGAAAGCTGCGGCCGTCGATCTCGATGGCGATCCGCAGGTCGACGAACGCAATGTCGACAAAGAAGGTGCGCGGACCGAAGGTCACCGGCACATTGGTCCGCCAGCCCTCGAGCCCGCCGTCGTGCAGCACCTTGTGCGCCACCCGTTCTGCCCCCGACCACGGCTCATCACGAGACTCGAGCAGCAGCCGACGACGGTCACCGTTGCCGCGACGTCGGGAGGTGCTGGTCAGCGCGGCGTGCAGACCGTCCAAGGTGGCCGCTCGCCGCAGGAGGACCCGGTCGATACCGTCCCCCTCCAGCGTGGGGCAAAGGTCGAGCGCGGTCAGGGCCGGCGCGGTCACCGAGATGACTCCGACTCGCCGCACGAGATCGACGGGGATCCGCCGCTGGACGATCCGGTAGCGGGTCGGCTGTAGCTTCACGCGGGCCGGAACCGCGACCTCGACGAGGGGGACCGACAGCTCCGGCCAGAACGTCAGTCGAGCGGCGGCTGCCCCCACCACGACCGCGTCACCTCTCCAGCGGGTGGCGGCCAAGGCGAGGACACCGGGGTCAGCGAGCAGGGCAGACGCGACGTAGACCCCCGGCAGCACGGCCGTCAGGCGGCCGTCGGTGGCTCGCCGCTTCAGGACCGTGGCGAGGTCGGGCCGCTGCTTGCGTGTGACGACCCCACCGCCTCGGGTCAGCGCCAGCTCAAGCTCGTGATGCAGAGGTCCCATATCGAGAACATCGGCGGGAGCTGCCGGGTCGTGCTGTGCTCACGAGTGAGTTGTGGATACCGCTCGGGGTCTGTGGACGGACCAAAAGGCCGACTCGTCCGCGCTGCTTCGCCCGGTCCAGGCGGAGGAGTCGGGTGGGGCAGCAGACGAGTCGGCCTTTTGGGTCAGCGCTGGTCGATCGGAACGAAATCGCGGGTGCGCGCCCCGGTGTAGATCTGCTTCGGCCGGGCGATCTTCTGATCGGTGTCGGTGACACCTTCCTGCCACTGCGCCAGCCAGCCCGGGGTGCGGCCGATGGCGAAGAGCACGGTGAACATCTCGGGCGGGAACTGCAGCGCCTCATAAATCAGGCCGGAGTAGAAATCGACGTTGGGGTAGAGCTTGCGCTTGACGAAGTACTCGTCGTCGAGGGCGATCCGCTCGAGCTCCATGGCGATCTTCAGCAGCGGGTTCACCCCGGTGACCTCGAACACGTCGTCGCAGGCCTTCTTGATGATCGTGGCGCGCGGGTCGAAGTTCTTGTAGACCCGGTGGCCGAAGCCCATCAGCTTCTCCTTGCCCTCCTTCACCCCCGTGATGAAGTCGGGGATGTTGTCGGTGGTACCGATCCGCCGGAGCATCGCGAGCACGGCCTCGTTGGCCCCACCGTGCAGAGGGCCGTAGAGCGCACCGACGCCGGCCGCGACCGCCGAGTAGGGGTCGACCTGCGACGAACCCACCGCACGCACCGCATTGGCCGAGCAGTTCTGCTCGTGGTCGGCGTGCAGGATGAACAAGGTGTCGAGTGCCTTCACGAGTCGCTCGTCGGCGTGGTATTCGGGCTCGCTCATCCGGAACAGCATGGCCAAGAAGTTGGCGGGATAGGACAGCGCGTTGTCCGGGTAGACGTACGGCCGGCCCAGGCCGTGCCGGAAGGCGAACGCCCCCATCGTCGGCATCTTGGCGATCATCCGGGTGATCTGCAGCTGTCGGTTCTCCGGGTCCTTGATCTCCTTGGCCTCGGGGTAGAACGTCGACAGCGCGCTCACCGAGGCCATCAGCATGCCCATCGGGTGGGCGTCGTAGCGGAACCCTTCGATGAAGTGCTTGAGGTTCTCGTGCAGGAAGGTGTGATAGGTGATGTCGTGCGACCAGGAGTCCAGCTCGTCGGAGGTCGGCAGTTCGCCGTTGAGGAGCAGGTAGGCCACTTCGAGGAAGGTGGACTTCTCGGCCAGTTGCTCGATCGGGTAGCCGCGGTACTCCAGGATCCCCGCGTCGCCGTCGATGTAGGTCACTGCCGAGCGGCACGAAGCCGTGTTCACGAAACCGGGGTCGTAAGTAGCCAGTCCAGGCTCGTCGCCCACCGCGATCTGCTTCAGATCGGCGGCACGGATGGTGCCGTCGGTGATGGCGACGTCGTACTCGCGACCGGTACGGTTGTCGCGGATGCTGAGCGAATCCGTCATGGCGATAACCTAGAGGTCCGACGGAGCCCGCCGTTAACCGGGAGCAGCCGAGAGCCGGTGTGATTCGTCCCACCTGGCCGTTTTGACCGCCCTGCCCCGCGCAGGTAATCTTGACCGCTGTTGCGTTCTGCCGCGCCCCTGCGGGTTTGAGGCTTCACGCACGCTCACTCCGTACGACTTCTAGAAGGTTGGTCTAAGGCCTGTGTCCACGTACAGCCCCAAGCCGGGCGATCTCACCCGGGACTGGCTCGTCATCGACGCCCAGGACGTCGTGCTCGGTCGTCTAGCCGTCGCCGCGGCCACGCTCCTGCGCGGCAAGCACAAGCCGACCTTCGCCCCGCACGTCGACGGTGGCGACTTCGTCGTCGTCATCAACGCCGGCAAGATCTCGCTCTCCGGCGGCAAGGCGACCGATAAGTTCGCCTACCGGCACTCCGGTCGTCCGGGTGGCCTGAAGAAGGTTCCGTACGGCGATCTGCTCGAAAACGATCCACGCAAGATGGTGGAGTTGGCGGTCTGGGGCATGCTCCCCAAGAACCGGCTCAGCCGGAAGCTGATCAAGAAGCTCAAGGTCTACTCCGGCCCGGAGCACCCCCACACGGCGCAGAAGCCCCAGCCGTACGAGATCACCCAGATCTCCCAGACCATCGCCAGCTGACGTAGAGAAGTAGGAAACCACCAACGTGAGTGACACTGTGACCGAGAGCCCCGAGACCGACGGCGTCGCCACCTTCACCGAGGGTGACAAGGAGATCGCCTACCGCTCCGACTCCGCTGGCGCCACCGCTGGTGACCCGTCCGCCCGGCCGGCGGTCGTCGCCGCCGCCGGTGCCACCGGCCGTCGTAAAGAAGCCGTAGCCCGGGTGCGGATCGCCCCTGGCAGCGGCCAGTGGGTGATCAACGGGCGCACCCTGGAGAACTACTTCCCCAACAAGGTGCACCAGCAGATCGTGTCCGAGCCCTTCGTCGCCGCGGTCGTCACCGGCAGCTACGACGTCATCGCCCGGATCCACGGCGGCGGGGTGACCGGCCAGGCGGGTGCGCTGCGTCTGGGGATCGCCCGCGCCCTCAACGAGGTCGACGAAGAGGCGAGCCGTCCGGCCCTCAAGAAGGCCGGCATGCTGACCCGCGACTCCAGGATCAAGGAGCGGAAGAAGGCCGGGCTGAAGAAGGCCCGCAAGGCTCCGCAGTACAGCAAGCGCTGATCGCGCCGCGCACCCACCCCGCCGGCACGCGCGCAATGGGGCGACTCTTCGGGACCGACGGTGTCCGCGGCCTGGCCAACGACCAGCTCACGGCCGAGTTGGCGTTGGATCTATCGGTCGCGGCCGCCCACGTGCTCGGGGAGTCGGGTGCGTTCGGGGGCCATCGTCCCTTTGCCGTCGTGGGTCGCGACCCCCGGGCGTCGGGGGAGTTCCTCGAGTCCGCGGTGGTGGCGGGACTCGCGAGCGCCGGCGTCGATGTGGTGCGGCTTGGCGTGCTGCCCACGCCAGGAGCCGCGTACCTCACCGGGCACACTGGGGCCGATCTGGGCGTGATGCTCTCTGCCAGCCACAACCCGATGCCCGACAACGGGATCAAGTTCTTCGCCCGGGGCGGCAATAAGCTCGACGACACCCTCGAGGACGCCATCGAGGCGCGGATGCGCGAGCGCTGGCGGCGGCCTCTCGGTGCTGACGTCGGACGCGTGCGTGACGACGAGGTGCTGGTCGAGGACTACGTCGCCCACCTGGTCGCCAGCATCGACGAACCGATCAGTCTGGATGGCCTGAAGGTCGTGCTCGACTGCGCCAACGGCGCCGCCTACCGCACCGGCCCGGCCGCCTTCGAGGCCCAGGGCGCCGAAGTGGTGGCCATCTACGCCGAGCCCGACGGCATCAACATCAACGAGAACTGTGGGTCGACCCACCTGCACGTGCTGCAGGCTGCAGTCCGCGAGCACGGCGCCGACCTGGGGCTGGCGGTGGACGGGGACGCGGATCGCTGCCTGGCCGTGGACGCCGGTGGCGACGTGGTGGACGGCGACCAGATCCTCGCGGTGCTGGCCATCGCCATGCGTGAGTCCGGTCGGCTGGTCGGCGACACCGTGGTGGCCACGGTGATGAGCAACCTGGGCTTCGTGCTCGCCATGGAGTCGGCCGGGACCAAGGTCGTGCAGACCGCCGTCGGGGACCGTTACGTCCTCGAAGCGATGAAGGCCGGCGGCTACGTGCTCGGGGGCGAGCAGTCTGGGCACGTGATCCTCTCCGACCACTCGACCACCGGTGACGGGGTGCTGACCGGCCTGCACCTGATGACCCGGATGGCCCGCACCGGCCGCTCCCTCGCCGAGCTGGCCGCCGTGATGCACCGGCTGCCGCAGGTGCTGATCAACGTCACGGGCGTCGACAAGTCGCGGACGGCCACCGACGCCGCCGTCTCCGAAGCCGTCGCGGACGCGACCGCCGAGCTAGGGGCCTCCGGCCGCGTGCTGCTCAGGCCCTCGGGGACCGAGTCACTCGTCCGGGTCATGGTCGAGGCCCCGTCGGTGGCCCACGCCCAGCGGGTCGCCGAACGGCTCGCCGCCGTGGTGGCGAGCTCGCTAGCGCTCTAGTTGTTGAACAGCCCGCCGAGTCCGGCGAGGCTGAGCCCGAGCACCAAGGCGATGATCACGAAGATCACCGACAAGATGATTGAGAACACGGTGGCCCCGAGGGCGCCGAAGAAGCCGATCTTGAAGGCGGTGCCGGCGCCGATCGTGACCTTGGGCGTGACGGTCTGCTGCGCGTTGCTCATGGGCCGAGACGGTACCGCGTGCGGGCTCAGAGCTTGCGGATTCGGACCCACTCGACCCGGTGGTCGGCGTCCTTGCGGAGCACGGCGGTCGCCCGGGCCCGGGTCGGCTTGATGTTCATGGCCAGGTTGGGCCCGTTGATCGAGTCCCAGATCTGCCGGGCCGTCGCCAGCGCCTCGGTCTCGCCCATCGCGGCGAACCGGGTGAAGAAGGAGCGCGGGTCGCGGAAGGCGGTGTCGCGCAGAGCCATGAAGCGCTGGATGTACCAGTTCCGGACCGCGTTGTGGTGGGCGTCGACGTAGACCGAGAAGTCGAAGAAGTCGCTCACGGCGAGCCCGGTGGTGCCGTCGGGTCGGGCCCGGGCGGGTTGCAGCACGTTCAGTCCCTCGACGATCAAGATGTCGGGCTTGGTCACCACGATGTGCTCGCCGGGAACGATGTCGTAGACCAGATGGCTGTAGACCGGTGCGGTCACCCGCTGCTTGCCCGACTTCACGTCGATCACGAACCGCATCAGGGCGCGTCGGTCGTAGGATTCGGGGAAGCCCTTGCGGTGCGGGATGCCGCGGCGTTCGAGCTCGGCGTTGGGCAGCAGGAAACCGTCGGTGGTGATCAGCTCGACTTTGGGCTGGTGCGGCCAGGAGGCGAGCAGGTACTGCAACAGCCGGGCGGTGGTCGACTTGCCCACCGCCACGGAGCCGGCCACCCCGATCACGAACGGCGTCCGTCCCACCGACAACCGCAGGAAGTCGTTGGTGGAGCGGTGCAGCTGGCCGGTCAGGTCGACGTACTGGGTGAGCAGCGCGGTCAACGGCAGATAGACCTCGCGGACGTCCTCGAGGCTGGTGGGGTCGCGCAGTCCGCGCAGGGTGCCCAGGGTGCGCGCGTCCAGATCGAGGGGGGTGCTCGCGGCCAGGGCGGCCCAGTCGGCCCGACTGCGTTCGACGTACGGTCCGACGAGCGGGTCGGGTTCGTCATCGTTCCTGGGCTCGGACGCGACGTCGGGCTGGGCCATGGCACCAAGTTTCGCAGCCGAAACGGGCTGGGTGAGCACGGCGCGCACCGCCGGTCGCCGACGGCATCTCTCGCTACGCTGGCCGGCATGTGTGGAATCGTCGGCTACGTCGGCTCGCAACCCGCCGTCGACGTGGTGCTCGGCGGGCTCCGTCGGTTGGAGTACCGCGGCTACGACTCGGCCGGCATTGCCGTCGTCTCCGACGGCGGGCTGAGCTTCGCCAAGAAGGCCGGCAAGATCGCCAACCTCGACATGGAGCTCGCCGAGCACCCGCTCCCCGTCGACGGGACCGGTCTGGGCCACACGCGCTGGGCCACCCACGGCGGCCCCACCGACGCCAACGCCCACCCGCACCTGTCGGCCGACGGCCGTGTCGCGGTGGTGCACAACGGGATCATCGAGAACTTTGCCGCGCTGCGTTCTGAGCTCGTCGCCGTCGGCGTCGAGGTCGTCAGCCAGACCGACACGGAGGTCGTCGCGCATCTGCTGGCCGGTCGGCTCGCCGCCGGTCGGAGCCTGGTCGAGGGCCTGCGCGAGGTCTGCCGTCGGCTCGACGGCGCGTTCACCCTGGTGGCGGTGGACGCGCGTACGCCCGGCACGGTCGTCGCGGCCCGCCGCAACTCCCCCCTGGTGGTGGGGGTCGGGCAGGGTGAGAACTTCGTCGCGTCCGACGTCGCCGCCTTCATCGCCCACACCCGGGAGGCGATCGAGCTCGGCCAGGACCAGGTCGTGGCCATCACGTCCGACACCGTCACGGTGACCGACTTCTTCGGCGCCGACGCCCCGGTCCGGCCCTTCCACGTCGACTGGGACCTCTCGGCGGCGGAGAAGGACGGTTTCGACTGGTTCATGCGCAAGGAGATCTACGAGCAGCCGACCGCGGTGGCCACCACGCTGCTCGGTCGGTACCGCCTCGACGGATCGCTGACCCTGGACGAGATCCGGATCGACGAGGCCGAGCTCCGCCGGATCGACAAGATCATCGTGATCGCCTGCGGCACGGCGTTCTACGCCGGGCTGGTGGCCAAATACGCCATCGAGCACTGGACCCGGATCCCGTGCGAGGTCGAGCTGGCCAGCGAGTTCCGCTACCGCGACCCGATCGTCGGTCCGACCACCCTGGTGGTGAGCATCAGCCAGTCCGGGGAGACCGCCG
>JBPCRP010000064.1:0-48100 GCA_050996715.1 Propionibacteriaceae bacterium | reverse complement strand
AGGAGCTGCTGGCCACCGCCGACGTCGTCTCGCTCCACGTCGACGGCCGCCCCGGCAACGCCGGCCTCTTCGGGCCGGGCTTCTTCGACCTGATGAAGCCGCGCTCGCTGTTCATCAACGCCTCGCGCGGGATGCTCGTCGACACCGAGGCGCTGCGCGAGCGGATCCTCTCGGGTCACATCGCCGGCGCCGCGATGGACGTCTTCCCGGTCGAGCCCAAGGCCCAGGGCGACCTGTTCGACTCGCCGTTGCGCGGGCTGGACAACGTCATCCTGACCCCCCACGTCGGCGGCTCCACCCAGGAGGCGCAGGAGGACATCGGCCGCTACGTGGCGGGCAAGCTCCGCGATTTCGTGTCGACGGGGAACACCACCATGTCGGTGAATCTGCCGCAGGTGATGACCGCCGACGCCAAGGGTCGTTGCCGGATCCTGCACCTGCACCACAACGTGCCGGGTGTGCTGGCCACCGTCAACGGGGTGCTGGCCGACTTCGGGGCGAACATCGAGAGCCAGACACTTTCGACCCGCGGCGAGCTCGGGTACGTGGTCACCGACATCGCCACCCCGGCCACCAGCGAGCTGGTGGACAAGCTCTCCAGCCTGCCCGAGACCGTCCGCCTCGAGCTGCGCTGACCGCGTCGGCCGGCGTGCCGGTTTCCCACGTATCCGTGGGAAGCGGTCACTGGCGGTGGCAGATCTGCCCGGGACAGCGACAGCTTCGGGTGGAAAGCTCGGCTCGGTCAGGTCAATGGTCGTTCGGTGGCGCGAGCGGACCGAGGGCGCAGTCCGCCTCGACTAGCGACGCCGGCTCGGACCTTCGTCGGACCTCCTCGACGACGACTCAGGCGCGCGTACGGCGGATGATCGCCAGCACGACGACTACGGCCGCGACCACGGCGGCCGGGAGGGCCAGCCGCTTCAGCACCGCCGGACCGGCTACCCGGCCGAGGTCAAGGCGCTCGGCCTCGCGGACGCGGCGCGGCGGGGTCTCCACCGTGGTCACCTGGGCGGCGGGGGCGCCGGCGCCGACCTTGGGGACGAACTCGCCGGGCACCAGGCTGTCGAGCCCGCCGGCGAAGCGGGCCGACATGCAGCTCACGAACTGCTCCATCAATCGCTGGCTGACGTCTTCGATCACGCCCTGGCCGAGCTGGGCCGGTCGCCCGGTCAGGGAGAGGTCGGAATGCACCTCGACGTCGGCGTGGTGGTCGTCGCCGGTGAAGGTGGCGGTCACCTTGACCGTCCCGTCGCTGTAGCCGCGCTTGTCGGTCCCCCGGGCCTCGATCACCATCCGGTGGTGCCGCTCGTCGTGCCGGACGAACCGCCCGCTGCCCTCGAAGACCAGTCCAATCGGGCCCATCTTGATCCTGATCAGACCGCTGAAGTCGTCACCGTCGATCTCGGTGATGGTCGCTCCGGGGAAGCACGGTTCCAGCCGCTCGAGGCGGTTGAAGGTCGCCCAGGCGTTGTCGACACTGGTCGCCAGGGTGAAGCGGTGAGTCAAGTCCATGGGACATTGTGTTCCATCGACTCCGTGACTGGGAGCAGGGCACCCGCCGCGAGCCCTGGCGACGACGATCCGGACGGCGATCGATCGGGTGGGATGGGGTGGTGGATAGGGCCGTCCCGGTCCCGGAGCCGGCCGCCGTCGCCGCCCCAGCGCAGGGCGACGATCTCGGCCGCGATGGAGATCGCGGTCTCCTCGGGGGTCCGGGCACCGAGATCCAGTCCGATCGGCGAGGAGAGTCGGGCCAGCCGGGTCTCGCTCGTCCCGGCCGACCGCAGTCCGGACAGTCGCTGGTCGTGGGTGCGTTGGGAACCCATCGCCCCGACGTAGCCCAGGTCGAGGCGGAGGGCGATCTCCAGCAGCGGGACGTCGAAGCGTGGGTTGTGCGTCAGCACGCACACGGCGGTACGCGGGTCCAGCCGGCCCGCGTCGGCCTCGGCCGCTAGGTAGCGGTCGGGACGGTCCACAACCACCTCGTCCACTCCGGGGAACCGAGCCGGCGTCGCGAACACCGGCCGAGGGTCGCACACGGTGACCCGGTAGCCGAGGAAGCCGCCCAGCTTCGCCACCGCCGCCGCGAAGTCGATGGCCCCGAAGACCAGCATGCGCGGCCGGGGAGCCCAGGAGGTCACGAAGACCTCGATCTCGGAGCCGCGGCGCTGACCGTCGGGGCCGTACGCGAGCAGGCCGTCGGTACCGCTGGCCAGCATGCCCCGGGCGTCGTCGCTCACGGCCGCATCCACGCGGTCGGAGCCGAGCCCACGGCCCCCCGGATCGACCCCCGCGGCCGGGTGGACCAGGAGCCGGCGGCCCACCCGGCCCGGGTCAGGGTGAGCGACCACCGTGGCCAGGGCGATAGGTTCGTGGGCGTCGACCTGGGCGGCCAGCGTGTCGAGGTCGGGTCCGTCGGCGGGGGAGACCCGCTCCACGAACACGTCGAGGGTGCCTCCGCAGGTGAGCCCGACAGCGAACGCGTCGTCGTCGCTGATGCCGTAGCGCTGCCGGACCGGACGGCCGTCGGCCAGCACCTGGGTGGCCAACGCGTACACGTCGGCCTCCACGCAGCCGCCCGAGACCGAACCGAGCACCGCGTGGCCGGGTCCGACGGCCATCGTGGCGCCCGGCTGGCGCGGGGCCGAGCGCCAGGTGCGGATCACGGTGGCCACCGCGGCCGGTTCACCGGCCCGCCACCAACCCAGCAGGTCCGGCAGCACGTCACGCATCGTCGACGTCCCTGCCGTCGGCCAGGTCGCCGCACTCCACCAGGGTGACGTCGTGATCGACCAGATAGCGCCGTCCGCCGTCGTCGCCCGTCAGCTCGGCGGCCATGGCGTGCAGGTGGCCTCGACCGACGAGGACAGGGTGCCCGGGCTCGCCCCGATAGACCGCACGGGCCAGCGTGGCGACCCCGTGATCATGGTCGAGGAGCCGAGCGACCACCGTGGGTCCGACGTCGGGGAGGTCGACGAGGTGGACGCACGCCCCGCCGGCGCCCGACGCGACGACCGCGTCGAGCCCGCATCGCAGCGAGGCACCTATTCCCTGGGCCCAGTTCTCGACGACCGTGACCGACACGCCGGGCTCGTCGCGCACCAGCCGGCCCGCGGCATCGGCGGACGCCCCTAGGACGACAACCACCTCGCTGCAACCACCCGCGAGCAGCACCCGGACCCCACGGCGCAGCCAGCCGGTGCCGTCGTGATCATGACGGAGCGCCTTGGGCCCGCCCGCCCGACGACCCGCCCCGGCGGCCAGCAACAGCCCGGTGATCATGCTGGGCTGATCATGCTGGGCTGATCATGCTGGGGTGATCATGCTGGGGTGACCGTCGGGGTCCTGCCACGCTCAGGGCGCGGCTGGACCGGCCTCATCCTCGGCGTTCTCGGCGGCCCTGAGCTGGGCCAGGACCTCGTCGTGCAGACGCCCGTTGGTGGCGACGGCACCGGGGCCGTAGGGCCCGGGGTCACCGTCCAGGTTGCTGAACGACCCGCCGGCCTCGGTGACGATGATCGCGCAGGCGGCCATGTCGTGCAGGGCCAGCTCGGGTTCGCAGGCGATGTCGACCCCGCCCTCGGCGAGCAGCATGTAGGACCAGAAGTCGCCGTAGGCCCGGGTCCGCCAGCAACGCCGCATCAGGTCCACGAACTCCTGGCCCCGCCCGGCGTCGACCCAGCCGGAGATCGAGGCGAAGCTCAGCGACGCGTCGTCGATATCCGACACGTCCGAGACGTGAGCGGGGGTGGGGTTCATCAACGATCGGCCGGCGTACGCCCCGCCCCCGAGACTCGCCCACCAGCGCCGGCCCAGCGCGGGGGCCGAGACCACGCCGACCGCGGGCACGTTGTCGATCATCAGCGAGATCAGGCTGGCCCAGACCGGCACCCCCCGGACGAAGTTCTTGGTGCCGTCGATGGGGTCGATCACCCAGCGCCGCGGTCCCCAGCCGGTGTCCGCCAGCTCCTCACCGTGCACCGCGTCGCGCGGTCGGGCGCGGCCCAGCAACCGCCGGATCGCCTCCTCGACGGCGGTGTCGGCGTCGGTCACCGGAGTCAGGTCGGGCTTGGCGGACACGTGCAGGTCGAGCGCCTTGAACCGGCTCATGCTGATCGAGTCCGCGTCGTCGGCGAGCATGTGTGCCAGCCGCAGGTCGTCGGTCAGACCGGAGTTCGGCAGACCGTTTCGGGTGGCGGACATGGCAGGTACGCTACTGCCCGCGTTGGTCGGAACCCGCGTGGCCGCGGGGCGCGACGAGCATCCGACGAAAGGACGCGAGCCGCTCGGCGCCGAGCTCACTACGGGCCACGGCGGCGTCGAGGGCGCAGTCGGGCTCCTCGGCCGTGTGGGTGCAGCCGCGTGGGCAGTCCCCCGCGAAGCTCGAGAGGTCCCCGAAGGCCGCGATGATCTTGTCCGGGGTGACGTGGCTGAGCCCGAAGGACCGCACCCCCGGGGTGTCGATCACCCAGCCGTCCACCCCGCCGTCCAGACCGGGCAGGGCCAGCGCGATGGCCGAGCTCGACGTGTGCCGGCCGCGTCCGGTGACCTCGTTCACCACGCCCACCGCCCGGCCGGTGCCGGGGATGAGCGCGTTGACCAGGGTGGACTTGCCGACCCCGGAGTGGCCGACGAACACGCTGACCCGGTCGCGGAGCACCGCCCGCAGGTCGGTCAGATCAGCCCCGGGCTGGATCGCCTGGACGGGCACGCCGAGCGGCTCGTACGCGGCTCGCAGCACGTCGGGCGAGGCCAGGTCGGCCTTGGTCAGGCAGAGCAGGGGATCGATGCCGGCTTCGAAGCCCGCCACCAGGATCCGGTCGATCATGCCGGTCCGGGGCGGGGGGTCGGCCAGGGCGGTGACGATCACCAGCTGGTCGGCGTTGGCCACGATCGGACGCTCGTAGGGGTCGTCGTCGTCCGCGGTCCGGCGCAGCACCGTCCGACGCTGCAGGACCTCGACGATCCGGGCCAGGGTGCCGTCGTCGCCGGTGGTGTCACCCACCACCTTGACCCGGTCCCCGACGATCACCCCGGTGCGGCCGAGCTGACGCGCCTTGGTGGCCAGCACCGGGGAGTCGTCGCTCTCCAGCAGCACGTGGTAGCGACCGCGGTCGACGGTGACCACCATCGCGACGGACGCCTTGGTGTAGTCGGGCCGGTCCTTGGTCCGGGGCCGGGTCCGGCGGCGGGGGCGGTCGAAGCCGTCCTGGTCGTCAATGCGCAGCGACCGCTCGGTCACGCCTGCTCGCGCTCCCGGCCCGGCTCGTGCTTGATCGCTCGGCCCCGCTCGCTCTGCTCGACCTCGGCGACTTCCTCGTCCAGCACCGTCTCGGTCTGGGCGAGCATGTCGGTCCACAGCGCGACGAACTCCGGCATGGTCTTGTCGGTGCACCCTACGTCGTCGAGCTCGACGTCGTCGACCACCAATCCCACCACGGCGGCCGCGTGGGCCATCCGGTGGTCACCGTAGGTGCGGAACGGGTTGCTGTGCAGCAGCCGGGGCTTGATCCGCAGCCCATCGGCGGTCTGCTCCACGTCGCCGCCCAGGGCCGTGAGCTCGGCCTCGAGTGCGGCGAGTCGGTCGGTCTCGTGTCCGCGGATGTGGGCGACGCCGCGCAGGTGGGTGGTCCCGTCCGCGAAGAGCGCCACCGCGGCCACCACCGGCGTCAGCTCGCTGGCCGCGTGCAGGTCGAGATCCACTCCGTGCAGCTCACCGGTGCCCTGCACGACCAGCCCGTCCGCGCGCAGCGTCACCTCCGCGCCGAGCTCGGTCAGGATGGCCCGGATCTGGTCACCGGCCTGGTGGGTGTGGTGCGGCCAGTTCGGCACCCGGATCTCGCCACCGGTGACCGCCGCGGCCGCCAGGAAGGGGGCGGCGTTGGAGAGATCGGGTTCGACGGTGACGTCCAGCGGGGCGATCGCCCCGGGTGTGACCACCCAGCGATGCGCTTCGCGGTCGTCCACGCGCACTCCACGGGCCCGGAGCATGGCTACGGTCATCTCGATGTGGGGGAGGGAAGGGATCGCCGTGCCGTCATGACGCACGTCCACGCCGGCCGCGTACCGCGCACCGGCGAGCAGCAGGCCTGACACGAACTGGCTGGACGACGAGGCGTCAACGGTAACCACGCCGCCCGGCAAGGGGTGGCGGCCGGTGACGGTGAACGGCAGGCCGCGGACCGCGGAATCGGCCCCGGTGCTGACGACGTCGGCGCCCAGGGCCACCAGGGCGTCGAGCAGCACATCCATCGGGCGGACCCGGGCCTGCTCGTCGCCGTCGAAATGCACCTCGCCGGCGGCGAGGGCGGCGACGGGCGGCACGAACCGCATCACGGTGCCGGCGAGGCCGCACGCAACGTCAGCGCCGGCGGTCAGCTGGTCCGGCGGGTGCACCGTCCACCGCACGGTGCCGTGGTCGGTGGACTCCTCGATCCGGGCGCCGAGGGCCGTCAGGGCGTCGCGCATCAACCGCGTGTCGCGGGAGTCGAGACCGTTGGTGATCACCGACGGGCCGGTCGCCAACGCTGCGAGCACGAGGGCCCGGTTGGTCTCCGACTTCGAGCCGGGGACGACCACGGTCGCCTGCACGGGGGCAGGAGCGAGCGGGGCGGTCCAGGGTGCGGGAAGCGGCGTACGGGTCGACTCGGGCACGTCGGGAGTCTAGTGGTGACGGCTGGTGAGGTTGGGACGGTCGGCCAGCGCGGACGCCTGGCCGACCGTCAGCTCAGTTGTGGCCGAGCTCGATGTTCTTGGCGACCTCGCCTGCGGTCTTCTCGACGCTCTTACGGAGGTCCGCTGCACGGTGCGCGACGTCCTTGCCGATGCTCTGCGCCTGCTTGGCGGCGGCCTGCTGGAAGGGCTTGGCCTTCTTTGCGGCAGCCTGGGCCTGCTTCTCGGCCGCCTTCTGCAACGGCTTGGCCTTCTTCGCCGCGATGGCCGCCTGCTTGGCCGCGGTGGCCCGCGCCTTCTCGGCCTGGTCCGCGGCGACCTTGGTGGCCTTCGACCGCTGCTTCTGGACTCGCTTGCTCAGCTTGGGTGCCTTCTTGCTGGACTTCTTGGCTTGCTTCTCGGCCTCCTTGTGGGCCTTCTTGCGGGCGCCCCGGGTCTGCTTGGCGACGACCCCGGCCAGCGCGAGGCCGCCCGCGACCGCTGCCTCGGCTCCGTCGGAAAGGCTGTCACCGACCGAGTGGGCGCTCTTGGTGATGGATTTGGTGGCACTCTTGCCGGACTTGCCCAGGGCTGCGGCCCCGGCAGCGGTTCGCCAGCGCAGCCCGGGCTGGCCCTCGGTGTCGCGCGCGGCCACGATGACGCCGCCGAGCAGGGAGACGTTCTTGAGGAAGGCCGCCCGCTCGGTGGACTTGGCCTCGCTGTCGGTCTCGGTCCAGAACGGGTGCCGCGCCACGGTCGCCGGGACGAGTGAGCAGGCGAGCAGCCAGGATCCGAGCCGACGGCCCTTGCCGGTGGCGAGCATGGCACCCCCGGCGACCTGGACCACCCCGTTGATCCGGACCAGGGTCGCGGTGTCCTCGGGAATGTAGCTCGCGACCTGCGCCGGGGCGTACTTCTTCAGTGCCGGCACGATCTTGTCGGTCACGGGTTCGGCTTCGGTGACGTAGAGGGAGGGCTTGCGAACGGCCTTGATGCCACTGGCGATGAAGTAGCTGGCCAGCATGGTCCGCCCGACGGCGCGGATGAGGGTCATGGCGTCATTCAACCGCGTCCGACCGCGTGGGCCAAGGCAGGGGTCGGGGGGATACTGACCATCAGCCACTTCGTCGGCGGCCTCGGCTAGCGTAAAACCCATGTGCGGCCGGTACGCGTCCACCACCAGCTTCGACGAGCTGGTCGACGAGTTCGACATCGACGACCTGTTCGACGGGCTGCCCGGGCCCGACTACAACGTCGCCCCGACGGTGGCCGTGCCGGCGATCTACGAGCGGACGAGCAAGGAGTCTGGGCAGACCCGCCGGCGGCTGGCTCCGCTGACCTGGGGCCTGGTCCCGTCGTGGTCCAAGGACGCCCGGGGCGGCGCCCGGATGATCAACGCCCGGGTCGAGACGATCGCTGCGAAGCCGTCCTTCCGCAAGGCCTTTGCTGCCCGCCGGTGCTTGCTGCCGGCCGACGGCTACTACGAGTGGTACACCTCCACGAAGCAAGCAGCACCCAAGACCAGCCGGGGCAAACCGGTCAAGCAACCCTTCTTCATTCACCGCGCCGACGGCGGACTGCTGATGATGGCGGGGCTCTACGAGATCTGGCGGGACCCGGCCAAGGACCGCGATGACGACTCCGCCTGGTTGCGCACCTGCACCGTGATCACCACCACCGCCACCGACGCCGTCGGCCATCTCCACGACCGGATGCCGATGGTCATCGCCGACGCCGACGTGGCCGCGTGGCTCGACCCCGGCCGTACGGACTCCCAGCAGGCGCTCGACCTCCTGCACGTGACCGAGCCGGCGGGTCTGGAGGCCTACGCCGTCTCCACCGACGTCAACTCGGTGCACAACAACGA
Source organism: Propionibacteriaceae bacterium (assembly GCA_050996715.1). Taxonomy (GTDB): domain Bacteria; phylum Actinomycetota; class Actinomycetes; order Propionibacteriales; family Propionibacteriaceae; genus Microlunatus. The sequence goes on along the minus strand of JBPCRP010000064.1, from coordinate 39,582 downwards.
CCCGCACCTGCTCGACCCCATCGCCCTCGAGCCCGAGGTGGAGGCGCTCTTCTGATGGCCGGCCGACCTCAGCCGGCGGGTCGCTGCGTCGAGGTGACGACGTCGGTCGGGACGGCCCGGGTTTACGTCGCCGCCGCCGCCGACCCCAGGGCCACGTTGGTGCTCGGGACCGGAGCCAGCGGCAACGTCGAGGCGGTCGACCTGAGCCTGCTGCCCCGCCAGCTGCCGTCGCGCGGCGTCAGCGTGGTCCGAGTCGAGCAACCCTGGCACGTCGCCGGTGGCAAGATGGCCTCTCGACCTCCGGTCCTCGACGCCGGCTGGCGTGACGTGCTCGTCGCCCTCTGCCGCGCCCCGACCTTCGCCGGTCTCGCTGCCGCCGACCGCCCGCTCTACGTCGGCGGTCGCAGCAACGGGGCTCGGGTCGCCTGCCGGACGGCGGCGGCCACGGGTGCGGTGGGGCCTCCCCCGGTGGGCGTCGTCTGCTTCGCCTTCCCGCTGCACCCGCCGGGCCGACCCGGCCAGACCCGTCTGCCGGAGCTGCTGGCGGCCGATGTCCCTCGGTTGGTGTTCCAGGGGGAGCGCGATGCCTTCGGCACCGCTGAGCAACTGGTGGTTGAGCTCGCCGGGGCACCCGGGGTCCAGGTCCAGCCGGTGCCGTTCGCCGACCACTCGATGCGGACGGCCAAGGCTGCGCCCTACACCGCCACCGACGTGGCCGAACTGCTGATCCACCGGACGCTCGCGTTCTGCACGGCGCCGGTCCCGGATGCAGACCCGAGGAACCGCGCAGCTCCCGAGGAATAAGCGTCGTGCCGTGCGGTTGTACCGGTCGTGATGACGATGGAGACAGATCGATGGCGAGCGGCCCTCGGATCTTCGGTACTCTCTTACGTGATGACACTTCCCGTGAGATCCGACGAGGATCAGCTCGATGTCGCCGAGGTCCTTGCGGTCGACCTGGCGACCGAGACCGAAGAAGAACGGCGGGTCCGGTTCGAGACCGATGCGCTGGCTTTCCTCGACCAGCTCTATGCCGCCGCCCTGCGGATGACGCGGAACCCGGCTGACGCCGAGGACGTCGTGCAGGAGACGTTCGCCAAGGCGTACGCGTCCTTCCACCAGTTCACGCCGGGCACCAACCTCAAGGCGTGGCTCTACCGCATCCTCACCAACACCTACATCAACAGCTACCGCAAGAAGCAGCGCCAGCCGCAGCTCGCGGACGGTTCCGACGTCGAGGACTGGCAGCTCGCCCGGGCCGAGTCCCACACGTCCGCCGGGTTGAAATCCGCGGAGATGGTCGCGCTGGAGCACCTGCCGGACAGCGACGTCAAGGACGCCCTGCAGCAGCTGTCGCCGGACTTCCGGCTGGCGGTCTACCTGGCCGACGTCGAAGGCTTCGCCTACAAAGAGATCGCCGAGATCATGCAGACACCGATCGGCACCGTGATGTCGCGGCTCAACCGTGGACGCACCCAGCTGCGTCGTCACCTTCAGGACTACGCGCGCGAGCGCGGCCTGATCCGGGTCGAGGAGGAGTCATGAGCGAGTCGGAGTCCGGGGAGCTGACCTGTGACCAGGTCGCCGAACGGGTCTATGAGTTCCTCGACCACGAGATCGACACCGCGAGCGGCGATGCGATCCGCGCGCATCTGGTGGCGTGCGAGCCGTGCCTGGGCCGCTTCGACGTCGAGCAGGCGGTGAAGGCTCTGGTCAACCGGTGCTGCGGGGGCGACCGGGCTCCGGACCACCTACGGGTCCGGATCCGTAGCCAGCTGGTCGTCGTGGAGTCGCGCACCTTCGAGGGCTGACCGCAGACGGAACTGACAGACCAGCGAGATCTGAACCGTGCGAACCAGAGCCCGCACCAGTTCGCGCAGCGTGTCGGTCATGACCCGTCCGCCGAAAGCACGCGTCGAGGTCGTGGCGCCGGTGATCGCCCAACGGAGGCCTGTTCCCCCGCACTGCACCAGCGCGGGGGAACGTGCCGATCGCTCCAACTGCCTCAGCAGTTGGGGCGCTTGCCGTGGTTCGCGCCCTTCTTGCGCCGGGCGCGGCGCTTGCGGCCGGTCTTGGCCATGGGTCCTCCTCGGGTCTGCAGAGTGCAGCCGCCCATCTTGCCATGAACCCGTTCCGAAGGCTCAGCGGATGGGTTCGCTGGGACGCAGCACGGGCTGGACGCCGGGGTCGCCCCGGTCGGCGAAGTAGTCGGCCGGCTGGGTGATGTCGGAGCCGTTGTGCACCTTCAGCCCACGAAGCACCGCGGTGACCACGACCATCACCACGACGTTGAGCGCCAGGGCCGTCAGGCCGATGTACCCGGCGTTGCCGAAGAACGGGACGATGGCCAGCGAGTTGCCGAACGGTCGGGTGGTGCAGGCCGTGCAGCCGCCGTACGCGGTCACCGTGCCGTAGATCATCCCGACCGCCCAGCCGGCCAGCAGCCCCCAGCGATGCAACCAGCGGGTGAACAGCCCCAACACGATCGCCGGCAGGGTCTGCAGCACCCACAATCCACCGAGGAGCTGGAAGTTGAGCGCGTTCTGCTTGTCCAGCAGCAGCACGAACACCAGCGCACCGACCTTGGTGACCAGCGACGCGATCTTGGAGACCCTGGCCTCCTCGGCGTCGTCGGCGTCGGGCTTGAGATAGGCCTTGCAGATGTTGCGGGTGAACAGGTTTGCGGCGGCGATGGACATGATCGCCGCCGGCACCAGGGCACCGACCGCGATCGCCCCGAAGGCGACGCCGGCGAACCAGGACGGGAAATGGTCCTCGAAGAGCTGCGGGATGACCAGCTGGGGGTTGGCCTTGCCGTCGAGCCCGATGGGCTTGGTGCCGGCCTTGATCGCGACGTAGCCGAGCAGGGCGAGCAGTCCGAGCAGCAGCGAGTACGCCGGCAGGATGATCGCGTTCCGGCGTCCGGTCGACCGGGTCCGTGACGACAGGGCGGCAGTGACCGAGTGCGGGTACATGAACAACGCCATCGCCGAGCCCAGGGCGAGGGACGCGTACGCCCAGTAGAGCTTCGGGCCCGGGATGAATGCTCCGGTCGGTAGGGCTGGGTTGGCCGCCGAGGGAGTCGCCATCTTGGCCTGAGCGGCGTCGAAGATCGACCGCCAGCCACCGAACTGGCTGGGTAGGTAGACGATCACCACGATGATCACCACTTAGATCAGGCAGTCTTTGACCACCGCGATCATGGCCGGCGCCCGCAGACCGGAGGAATAGGTGTAGGCCGCCAGCACCGCGAAGGCGACCAGCAGCGGCAGGTCGCGAGCGAGCAGACTGCTGCCGCCGACGCCGGCCACCTCCAGCACCGCCTGGATGCCAACGAGCTGCAGGGCGATGTAGGGCATCGTGGCGAGGATGCCGGTGACGGCGATCGCCAGGCTGAGGCTGCGGGTCTGGTAGCGCCCCTGGACGATGTCGGCCGTGGTGACGTAGCCGTGGCTGTGGGCCACCGACCACATCCGGCCGAGGAAGAAGAAGATCACCGGGTAGAGCACGATCGTGTACGGCACCGCAAAGAACCCGCTGACCGCACCGGTCGCCCACATCGCTGCCGGTACGGCGATGAACGTGTAGGCGGTGTAGAGGTCGCCACCCAGCAGGAACCAGGTGGTGACCGTGCCGAAACTCTTGCCGCCCAGGCCCCACTCGTGCAGGGAGGCGAGGTTGTCGGGACGACGCCAGCGCGCGGCCCGGAAGCCCATCACCGTGACCACCCCGAAGATCGCGATCATGACGATCAGCGCGACCCAGTTCACGCCCGTCATGAGCGGCCCCCTTGGTGGGCACGCGTGCGGTACTGCCGTTCCTCGCGGCGCAGCAACCAGAAGCTGACGCCGCAGGCCAGCGCGGCGAGGAAGACCTAGGCCAACTGGTACCAGTAGAAGAACGGGAAGCCGAACAGCCGCTGCTCGATCCGGGCGTAGCTGCCCACCAGCAGCGGAACCACGATGGTCGTCAGCAAAATGACCCCGACCACGATCTTGGTCGGCGTCGGTCGCCACCGCGGATCTGGTCGCTCGGCGGGGACCGCGGAACGCTCAGCCACGGCGAACTCCTGTTCTCGACCACGCCGACGCGGGTCGTCGCCCGCGAACGTCACTCCGACCGACGCGCGAGCTGTGGCACCCTGGACGCCATGCCGTCGATGTCTGAGGTCATCGCCGAGCACACCGAGCTCACCGAGGCCGACCACGACCGGCTCACGGCCCTGGTCGCCGAGTGGCAGCTGCTGGCCGACCTCTCGTTCTCCGACCTGGTCCTGTGGGTCCCGGAGGCCGATCCGAACGTCTTCTGGGCCGCGGCGCAGATCCGGCCGACGACCGGGCCGACCAGCCTGGTCGACGACGTGGTCGGTGACCTGATCGCCTACTCACCCGAGCACCTGGTCTCGGAAGCGTTCATGAGCGGAAAGATCACCGAGACCAGCGAAGGCAAGCTGCAGGCCGGGATCCCGGTGGGGGTGCACGCCATCCCGATCACGATCGACGGTCGTCTGATCGCGGTCGTGGAGCAGCACAGCAACCAACTCGGCGTACGAACCGCGGGCAGTCTGGAGCAGTCGTACCTGCAGACGGCCGCCGAGCTCGCGCACATGATGAGCGTCGGCGCCTTCCCGCCCACTGCCGACGTCGGGGCGCACCGGGTCCAGCTGCGGATCGGCGACGGTTTCGTGCGGCTCGACCCCGACGGCGACGTGCTCTACGCCAGTCCCAACGCGCTGAGCGCGTACCGCCGCCTCGGGCTGGCCGCCGACCTGGTCGACTCCCACCTCGAGAGCATCACCCGCGAGCTGATCCCCGCATCCAACGAACCCATCGAGTACCCCCTGGAAGGGGTGCTCTCCGGGCGTCGGGCGCGCCGGGCCGAGCTGGTCGTCGGTGACGCGCACCTGCTGGTGCGGTCCCTGCCGCTGGACCGCGACGGGACTCACCTCGGTGCCATCGTGCTGCTCCGCGACGTCACCGACCTCCGCCACCGCGAGCGTCAGCTGGTCAGCAAGGACGCCACCATCCGCGAAATCCACCACCGGGTGAAGAACAACCTGCAGACCGTGGCCGCGCTGCTGCGGATGCAGGCCCGCCGGATCGACGCACCTGAGGCCAAGTCGGCGCTGCACGAGGCCATGTCAAGGGTCGCGGCCATCGCGATCGTGCACGAGACGCTTTCGCAGGTGTTCGACGAGGTCGTCGAGTTCGACAAGGTCGCCGACCAGTTGCTGCGGATGGTGGGGGACGTGGCGCTGGCCTCGGGCCGGGTGACCGCCCGACGCGTGGGGTCGTTCGGCCAGGTGTCCGCATCGGTCGCCACCAATTTGTCGTTGGTGCTGACCGAGATCTGTCAGAACGCGGTCGAGCACGGGTTGGCCCACGGTCGGGTGAGCGTCGGCGTCGACGGCCCCGACGAGCCCGGCGAGGTGATCGTCCGCGCCACCTCCGAGGTGACCTCAGACGGACGTCGGCTGTTGCTGGAGGTGCTCGACAACGGGTTCGGCCTTCCGGACGGATTCTCGGTCACCGGGTCGAGCAGTCTGGGACTTTCGATCGTGCGGACCCTGGTCGCCGAGCTCGGTGGTCACTTCGAGATCGGTCCGAACCCGGCCGGCGTCGGGACCCGCGCCGCGGTCAACATCCCGCTCTGACGTTGACCTTTCCAGCCGAACCCATCGCCTTCCAGGGCAGATTAGCCGTGGAAAGCAGCGGTTTCCCACGTATGCGTGGGAAACCGACTGCGACATCACGGGTGTCGGGTGGGGTCAGGCGTGCGGGCAGGCCAGAAGCGCCGGCGGGGATGCCTGCGCTTCCGTTGGCCGACCGAGGCTGACGGTAGAGTGGATCGTGCGGGACGTTCAGGCGGTGCGGATCCGAGATCGAGCGGCACGGCGCTTCAACGCGCGTCGCTCGTCCTCGCTCAGACCGCCCCAGACCCCGTGGTCTTGACCGGCCTCGAGCGCCCACTGCAGGCACGCATCGCGTACGTCGCAGCGTCGGCACACCTTCTTGGCCTCCTCGATCTGCAGCAGGGCCGGGCCCGTGTTGCCGATCGGGAAGAACAGCTCCGGATCTTCGTCCAGGCAGGCTGACTTATGGCGCCAATCCATCGGCGTCTTCCTCTCACTATGTAACGACTCGTCCGTTCGCGCGACCGGGCGTCGTCGCCCCCGCGTAAGTTCGACCGACAATCTGCTGTGCTGTGTCTCGAGTCCTATTCGTTACACTGCCAAGTTACAAGGATTTACACAAGGGTTTGGCCGCGTTGGCTGTCTCACACGGACGCGCATCGACACCGGCTGACCTGCCACCCAGATGAACCGTACAGTATGGCCGGTGACTGGGTCCGTGATCGTTCCCGGATCCGTCCCTCCGTCGCGGCCGGGATCCGCCCCGACTGCCCTTCGGGTGGCGGCTGTCCTGCTCGGGGTCCAGGGCCTGGTCGCTCTCGGGTACGGGGTGGTCGAGATCTCGCAGGCGCAGTCTGGACGGGTGATGGTCGGGGTCGGCGCCGGGTCAGTGCTGCTGATCTATGCCGCTGGGCTGCTCCTCGTGGGTCGCGGGCTGGGCCGGGCCCGACGCTGGGCCCGGGGTCCCGCCGTCGCCACCCAGCTGATCCACCTGCCGGTGGCCTGGAGCTTCCGCGCGGCGCCGACCACCTGGGTCGCCGTGCTGCTCGCCGGGTTCGCCCTCGCGGTGCTGGTGGCGGTGCTGACGCCAAGCTCGACGGCAGCGCTGGTTCGCACCGACCCGGACGGCCCACCGACCGACCCGGACGGCAAGCCCGCCGACCCCGATGGCTAGGCCTCAGTCGTGGAGGTCACCGAGCACCCGCGCCGCCTCCAGGTCGAGCTGGGCCTCCTGCTGCACCCGCTTGACGAACGCGCGGGTGCGTTCCTCCTGCGGGTTGCCGAGCACCTCGTCCGGCGTGCCCTCCTCGACCACCACCCCGGCGTCCATGAACACGACCCGGTCCGCGACCTCGCGGGCAAAGCCCATCTCGTGGGTGACCACGATCATGGTGGTGCCGTCGTCCGCCAGCCTCCGCATCACCGCGAGCACCTCGCCGACCAGCTCTGGATCCAACGCCGACGTGGGTTCGTCAAAGAGCATCAGCTCGGGTTTCATGGCCAGCGCCCGGGCGATGGCCACCCGCTGCTGCTGACCGCCCGAAAGCTGGGACGGGTAGTAGTCGGCCCGGTCGGACAACCCGACGAGCTCGAGGAGGGTCCGGGCCTCCGCCGTGGCGTCGGCCCGTCTGACCCCCGTGACCTGGATGGGGGCCTCGATCACGTTCTGTAGCGCAGTCATGTGAGGAAACAGGTTGAACCGCTGGAAGACCATCCCGATCCGGGAGCGCTGTCGGGCGATGTCGGCATCGGTGCGGGTGTGCAACCGGCCCTTGCGCTCCTCGATCCCGATCAACTCACCGCCCACCCAGATCCGGCCGCCGGTGAGGGTCTCCATCTGGTTGATCAGCCGGAGGAAGGTGGTCTTGCCGGACCCGCTCGGGCCGAGCAGGCACACCACCTCTCCCTGGGCCACGCTGAGGTCGATGCCCTTCAGCACCTGGTTCGACCCGAACGCCTTCGCCACGTTGACCGCGCGCACCAGGTGATCACCGGTCGTGGGCACCGCGGTGGCGCTCACTTGGCTGCCCCGGCCTGGATCGCACTGGCGGCTTCCTGTTTCGCGGTCCGAGCGGTGGTCCCGAAGCCGCGACCGAACCGTCGCTCGAGGTAGGCCTGGCCGATCATGAGCACGCTCGAGGCCGCCAGATAGTAGATGCTGGCGGCGACGAGCACCGGGAAGGTCTGGTAGGTCCGGCTGCCGATGGACTGCAGCTGGAAGAACAGCTCGGTGATCACCGGGATGGCGGCCAGCAGCGACGTGTCTTTGAGCATCGCGATCGTCTCGTTGCCGGTCGGCGGCACGATCACCCGCATGGCCTGGGGCAGCACCACCCGGCGCATCGCCTTCGAGCGCTTCATGCCGAGGGCCTGCGCGGCTTCCATCTGACCGGGGTCGACGCTGAGGATGCCGGCGCGGGCGATCTCGGCCATGTACGCGGCCTCGGAGGCCGCCAGCCCGATCACACCACCGGCGAGCCCGGCAAAGATCTGGTTGGCGTCGAGCGTGACGAATCGCCAGTCACCGCTGCCGCCGAAGAGGCCAATGATCTTCCAGTCGAACGGCACCCCGAGCGCGAGGCCGTCCTGGAACAAGATGCCGAGGGCACCCATGATCGTCAGCAGCACGTAGCGCGGGATCGCCCGGAAGAACCAGGTGTAGACCCACGACACCCCGCGCAGCACCGGGTTGTCCGAGAGGCGCATCACCGCCAGCAGCACACCGAGCCCGACGCCGAGGATCATCGCCAACGCGGTCACCAGCAACGTGCCCCGGACGAACCCGGCGATCACCGGGGTCTGGTTCATCGCCTCGAGCACGAACGGCCAGTTGAACGCCGGGTTGAAGACGAGCATGTTGACCAACATGGCGACCAGGACGACGATGACGGCGATCGCCACCCATCGCCCGGGGTGCCGCACCGGTGCGGCCTTGATCACTCCATAACGCTCGGCGGTGCCCTCGCTCGACACCGCAGGCTCGGTCGTGGTCACCGGGATCAGGGGTTGACGGCGAAGGTGGTGGTCGCGCCGTTCTCGACGCCCCAGGTGGCGAGCGCCGCCTGGTAGGCGCCGTCCTTCTGGATCTCCTGCAGCGCGGTGGCCACGGCCGCCGCGAAGTCGGTCTCGTCCTTGGGAATGACGTAGCCGTAGGGCGCCGCGTCGTAGACGTCTCCGAGGGTGGCCAGCTTCCCGGCCGACTGCTGGACCGCGTACGCCGCGACCGGGGAGTCGGCCAGCATCGCGTCGGCCCGCCCGTTGACGACCGCGGCCGTCGCCTGGTCCTGGCCCTTGAACGAGAGCACGTTGATCTTGTTGCTGCCGCACTTGGCCTGGCGGGCGGGGAGATCCTCCTCCTGCTGCACCGTGCCGGTCTGTACGGCGACCGTCTTGCCGCACGCGTTCTCGGGGTCGACGGCCTTCGGGTTGCCCTTGGCGGTCGCCCACTGGGTGCCGGCCGAGAAGTAGCTGACCATGTTGACCTGCTTCTTGCGTTGGGTGTTGATCGTGAACGACGAGATGCCGATGTCGTACTTGCCGCCCTGGACGCCGGTGATGATCGAGGAGAAATCGGCCGGCTGGTACTCCGCCTTGACGCCGAACTTCGCGGCCACCGCGTTGAACACGTCGACGTCCATGCCGATAACGGTCTTGCCGTCGGTGTCGAGGAACTCTTTGGGGGCGTAGCTGGCGTCGTTCCCGACGGTGATGACCCCGGCGTCCTTCACCTTCTGCGGGAGCTTGTCGGCCAGCGCCTGGTCGACCGACACCGAGACGCTGGCCGAGGAGCCGGTACTCGAGGAGGCTTCACCGGCCGGGTTGCCCAGCGAGTTGGAGCCGCAGGCGGTGAGCCCGAGGGCGGTCAGGCTGAGGGCGGCCAGGGCGGCCTTGGCGTTGAGCTTCACGTTTTCTCCTTGTCGACCCCGGGCTGAGACGGGGTGCACGATGATCCCGTCCCCGCATGCGGGGACGGGCAGGCCCCCGCATCGTGCCACTGCCGTCCGGGTCACGGCTAACCAGATCGGGTTCTGTGCCGAACCTGGAACCGAATTGCCACAAACCAGCGCTCAGCCGACGCGCACCGCGCCCGGCGACGGGTGAGCGACGAAGTGCCGGGGAGCGTTGTACCCGGCCGCCGCGAAGCGCTCGTGCACGTGGGCGGCCACAGCCGCCACCTCATCGGCGGGGGTGAGGGCGATGATGCAGCCGCCGAAGCCGCCGCCGGTCATCCGGGCGCCGAGCGCGCCGGCCTCGCGAGCGGCCACGACGGCGAGGTCGACTGTCGGCACCGTGATCTCGAAGTCGTCGCGCATCGAGGCGTGGGAGGCGTCGAGCAGCGGGGCCAGGCCGACCGGACCCTCGGCGTCCAGGACGAATCGGGCGGCCAGCACCCGTTCGTTCTCGGTGACGACGTGGCGGACCCGACGGCGCAGCAGGTCCTCGTCCAGCCGTCCCAGGGCGTCGTCGAGGTCGGTGACGTCACGTAGGGCGGCCACGCCGAGGATGCGGGCGGCGGTCTCGCAGCTCCGGCGCCGCTCCGCGTATTCGGAGTCGACCAGCGCATGCGGGGTGTTGGTGTCGAGCACCAGCAGGGCGTACCCGGCGGCCGTCAAGTCGAGCGGGACCTGCTCGGTGGCCAGGGTGCGACAGTCCAGGAAGAGGGCATGGTCAGCGGTGCACAGGGTCGAGGCTGCCTGGTCCATCAGCCCGGTGGGAGCGCCGACGTACGCGTTCTCCGCGACCCGGGCAAGCTTGGCCCGGTCCATCGCGCCGATGTCCAGCCCCGCCAGGTCGGCCAGCGCGGTCATCGTGGCGCACTCCAACGCGGCGGAGGACGACAGGCCGGCTCCGATCGGCACGGTGGACGAGACGGCGAAGTCGGCGCCGGGGATCTCGTGCCCGGCCTCGCGGAGAGCCCAGACCACCCCAGCGACGTACGCGTGCCAGCCCTCCGTCCCCGGCTGCAGGTCGTCGGGACCGAACGCGACCACCTCGTCGCTGAAGGTGGAGGTCACCCGCCAGCGACCGTCGTCGCGCACCCGGACCGCGAGGGCGGTGCGCTGGGCCAGAGCGAACGGCATCACATAGCCGTCGTTGTAGTCGGTGTGCTCCCCGATCACGTTGACCCGCCCGGGCGCGGCCCAGATGCCCTGGGGACGGTCGCCGAGGCGGTCGGCAAACACCCGAGCCAGGTCGTCGAGATCGGGCGTCGCGTTGTCGTCGGTGAGCGTCACGACGGCCAACTTATAGTGACCCCCATGCACGCCGCCTACGCCGTCCGGGCCGAGCCCGAGGAGCCACTGCTCGCCCTCGAGGTCGGGGAGCGACCCGATCCCGAGGTGCCCGCCGGCTGGGTCCTGGTCACGGTCCGGGCCGCCGCGCTCAACCAGCACGACGTGTGGTCGTTGCGCGGAGTCGGATTGCGGGCCGACCGACTGCCGATGATCCTGGGCTGTGACGCGGCCGGGGTCGATCCGGACGGACGCGAGGTGATCGTGCACGCGGTGATCAACGACCCGGACTTCGTCGGACCCGACCTCACCGCCGACCCCCGACGGACGCTGCTCAGTGAGCGGTACCCGGGCACCCTGGCCCAAACCGTCGCCGTACCGGCGCGCAACCTGGTGCCCAAGCCGGCTGAGCTCAGCTTCGTCGAGGCCGCGTGCCTGCCGACGGCCTGGCTGACCGCGTACCGGATGATCTTCGTGCGGTCGGGGCTGCGACCCGGGGACACCGTGCTGGTGCAGGGCGCCGGTGGCGGCGTCTCGACCGCGGCCGTGGCGCTCGCTGCAGCCGCCGGAATCCGAGTCTGGGTGACCAGCCGGGACGAGGGCCGGGGCCGGCGGGCGGTGCAGCTCGGTGCGGCTGCGGCGTTCGAGTCGGGGGAGCGACTGCCCGATCGGGTGGACGCGGTGATCGAGAGCGTGGGGGCCGCCACCTGGTCGCACTCGATCAACAGCCTGCGCGCCGGCGGACGACTCGTGATCTGTGGGACGACCTCCGGCGACAACCCGACGAAGGCCGAGCTGACCAAGATCTTCTTCAAACCGTTGTCGGTGATCGGGTCGACGATGGGGACCCAGGACGAGCTGACCGACCTGGCCTCGATGTTGGTCACGACCGGCCTCCGACCAACGATCGACCGGATCTTGCCGCTCGCTGACGTGGCCGAGGGAATCGGCGCCCTGGCCGACGGCGGGGTGTTCGGCAAGATCGTCGTCGAGATGCTGGGCTGAGTCAGGTGTGCGCGTGGTCCACAGGGGACCACGAGACTGCGTTCACCAACCTCGCGCCTGTGGACAGTGGTTGTCCTCCAGCCTCGAAGGGGTCAGTCGTCGTCGTCGAGGCGGGCCAGCCACGTGGCCAGCCGCTCGATCGGTGTCTCGAAGTCCGGGTTCAGGTCGACGAAGGTCTGCAGCTGGTCAGCGAGCCATGCCAGGGTGACCTCCTCGTCACCCCGGCGTGACTGCAGCTCCTCGATCCCGCGGTCGGTGAAGTACACGCCTGCTGTTCTGGTCCCGGTCCCGACTCAGGCCAGGGCGGACTCGAGCAAGTTGCGCTGCTGCTGTTGGTGCACCGACGCCGAGCCCACCGACGGAGCCGACGACGGCGGTCGGGTGACTCCGACGATCTCGCGGTGTGCGGCGCTGATCTTGCTCAGCTCGGTCGGCAGCCAGTACTTCATGAAGGGCCACGCCCCCTGGTTCTCGGGTTCGTCCTGCACCCAGATGACCTCGGAGGCGTTCGGGAACTTGTCCAGCTCCGCGGCAATCTCGGCCACCGGCAGCGGGTAGAGGCGCTCGACCGGGAGGATCGCCACCTCGGCGTTACGGCCCACCTTGTCGCGTTGAGCCACCAGGTCCCAACGCACCTTGCCCGAGCACAAGATCACCTTCTGCACGGCGTCGGCGTCGGTGATGATCGGGTCGGCGAGCACCGGATGCCACATGTCGTCGGTGAAGTCGGTCGGCTGGGACACCGCCGCCTTGTTCCGCAGCATCGACTTCGGCGTCATGATGATCACCGGCCGGTGCATCTGGCCCAGCGCGTGCTTGCGCAGCAGATGGAAGTGGCTTGCCGGGGTCGAAGGCTGGCAGACCGCGATGGCGTCCTCGGCGGCGAGCTGCAGGAACCGCTCGATCCGCGCCGAGCTGTGGTCGGGACCCTGGCCCTCGTAGCCGTGGGGGAGCAGCAGCACGACGCCGGACTTCTGGGTCCACTTCGCCTGACCCGAGGTGATGAACTCGTCGATGATCGTCTGGGCCCCGTTGCCGAAGTCACCGAACTGCGCCTCCCAGAGGACCAGCGCCTCGGGGGCGGCAACCGAGTAGCCGTACTCAAAGCCCATCGCGGCGTACTCGCTGAGCAGGGAGTCGAAGACGTGGAACTTGCCCTGTTCCTCGTCGAGGTGCTTCAACGGCACCCAGGACTCGCCGGTGACCCGGTCGACGATGGAGGCGAACCGCTGCACGAACGTGCCGCGGCGGCTGTCCTGCCCGGTGAGGCGCACGGTCCGGCCCTCGAGCAGCAACGAGCCCATGGCCAAGACCTCACCGGTCGCCCAGTCGATCGGGCCGCTCTCGATGGCGGCGGCCCGACGCTGCAGCTGGGGCATCACCTTGGGGTGCACGGTGAACCCCTCGGGGAAGTTGGTGTGCGCCTCGGCGATCTGCTTCAGCGTCTCCTTCGAGATCGCCGTCTTCAGCTTCGGGGCAGCCGGCTTGACCGGGTACTTCGGCACCCGCCGGTACTCCTCCATCTTCTCCGGCGTGGTCGCGTCGCGGACCTCGCGGAAGACGCTCTCCAGTCGTTCCTGGAAGCGCACCATCACCTGCTCCGCGTCCTCGACCGAGATGTCGCCGCGACCGATCAGCGCCTCGGTGTAGAGCTTGCGGGTCGAACGCTTCTTGGCGATCAGGTCATACATCAGCGGCTGGGTGAAGCTGGGGTCGTCACCCTCGTTGTGACCGCGCCGGCGGTAGCACACAAGGTCGATCACGACGTCTTTGTTGAACTCCTGTCGGAACGCGAAGGCCAGCCGAGCCACCCGGATGCAGGCCTCGGGGTCGTCGCCGTTCACGTGGAAGATCGGCGCCTGGATCATCCGCGCCACATCGGTGCAGTACATCGAGGAACGCGACTCGGTCGGGCTGGTGGTGAAGCCGACCTGGTTGTTGACGATCAGGTGGATCGTGCCGCCCGTGCGGTAGCCCCGCAGCTGGGACAGGTTGAGGGTTTCCGCCACCACCCCCTGACCGGCGAACGCGGCGTCACCGTGCATCAGCAGCGGCAGCACCGGGAAGTCTCCGCCGCGGTTGATCAGATCCTGTTTGGCGCGCGCGATCCCTTCCAACACAGGGTTCACGGCCTCGAGGTGGCTCGGGTTCGCGGCCACCGAGGTCGCGATGGTGTTGCCGTTCAGGGAGGTGAACTGGCCCTCGGCGCCGAGGTGGTACTTGACGTCCCCGGAGCCCTGGACCGTCCGTGGGTCGAGGTTGCCTTCGAACTCGTGGAAGATCTGCGCGTACGACTTCCCCACGACGTTGGCGAGCACGTTCAGCCGGCCGCGGTGCGGCATGCCGATGCAGACCTCGAGCAGCCCGGAGTCGGCTGCCTGCTCGCAGATCTCGTCGAGCAGGGCGATGGCTGACTCCCCACCCTCGAGGCTGAAGCGCTTCTGCCCGACGAACTTCGTCTGCAGGAACGTCTCGAAGATCTCGGCCTCGTTGAGTTTGTCGAGGATCCGCAGGTGCTCCTCGCGCGGTAGTGACTCGTGCGGGCGTTCGACCCGGTCCTGCAGCCACTTGCGCTGCGCGGGTTCCTGGATGTGCATGTACTCGATGCCGGTCGTCCGACAGTAGGAGTCGCGCAGGATGCCGAGGACCTTACGGAGCTTCATCCGACCCGGCCCGTGGGCGAACGGCCCGGTGGGGAACTCCCGGTCCAGATCCCACAGCGTCAGCCCGTGGGTCTGCACGTCGAGGTCGTGGTGACCCCGCTGGCGGTACTCCAATGGATCGGTATCGGCCATCAGGTGCCCGCCGACGCGGTAGGCGTTGATCAGCTCGAAGATCCGGGCTTCTTTCGGGACCTCGTCCTCGTGCACGTCGGTGGTGTCGGTCGCCCACCGGATCGGCTCGTAGGGGATCCGCAGGCTGGCGAAGATCTCGTCGTAGAAGCCGCCGTCACCGAGCAGCAGCCGGTGCAGGGCCGCAAGGTACTGGCCCGACTGGGCCCCCTGGATCACGCGGTGGTCGTAGGTGGAGGTCAGCGTCATCACCTTCGAGACGCTCATCTCGCTCAACCGGTCGGGGTTGGAGCCCTGGAACTCCGGTGGGTAGTCCATCGACCCCACGCCGATGATCGTGCCCTGTCCGTTGACCAGTCGTGGCACCGAGTGGTTGGTGCCGATGGTGCCCGGGTTGGTCAGCGAGATGGTGGTGCCGGCGAAGTCGCTGACCTGCAGCGTCCAGCTGCGGGCTTTCTTGACCAGCTCCTCGTACGCGGCCCAGAACTGGGCGAAATCGAGGCCCTCGCAGTTCTTGATGCTGGGGACGAGCAGCTGCCGGGTGCCGTCGTCCTTTTTCATGTCGATCGCGAGGCCGAGATTCACGTGCTGGGGGACGACCATGGTCGGCTTGCCGTCGACCAGCTCGTACCCGTTGTTCATCTCGGGCACGGCCTTCAGGGCCCGCACCATGGCGTACCCGATCAGGTGGGTGTAGGAGACCTTGCCGCCGCGGGCCCGCCGCAGGTGGTTGTTGATCACCACGCGCTGGTCGATCAGCAGCTTGACCGGCAACGAGCGCACGGAGGTCGCCGTCGGCATGGTCAGCGAGAGGTCCATGTTCTTCGCCGTGCGGGCCGGGGCGCCACGCAGCGTGGTGCGCTGCGGTTCCTCGACGGCGACGTCGGGCCGTTTGGACGGGTTCGGCGGGTCCGCCGGGACGGCACCGCGAGCGCCGCCGGGCTTTTCGGGCCGCGGGTCCTTGGACGTGCTCGGGCGCTCGACCGTCGCTGCCGGGCGGGAGGCGCTACCGGGGCTGGCGGGCTGCGTGCGCTTCGCGGCGGGGGTCGACTTGGGGGCGGCCTGGGCCGGGGCGGGAGCCGGGCCGGCCTTGGCAGGGGTGCTGGCGGCAGCTCTGTTCCCGACGGGCGCTGCACTCCGGCCGCCGTTCGAGCCGCCGGTCTGGGCTCCGTTGCCGCCGGCGGGCGCAGTCGCGCTCGCGGTCGGCCCGGGCGCTCCGTGCGTCGTGAAGTAGTCGACCCAGGTGGCGTCGACCGACCCCGGGTCCGTAGTGAACTGGGCGTACATCTCCTCGATGAACCAGTCGTTGGCGCCGAAGTCCTCCTCAGCGCTCGTCGTGGCGGTCCTCGTCGAGGACGAGGAGGAGGATGCTGCAGATGGGTTGGGCGCGGCGGCCACAATCGCCTTCTTCCGGTCGTGTGTTCCGCAGTCAGACGAGCCTGCTGGCGACGACTGCCGAAACCTACGTTACCCAAGAACCCCGCTCGGTGCGGGAGGGGGAGCGTCAGGCCGCGCCGACTCCGGCGGCCGCGCGAAAACGTCGATGGATCTCGGGGTCCAGCGGGCCCAGTGATCGGGCCGCCAGCCACACCGGACCGACCACGGCTGGTCCGGCCGTCGATGTCGGGCGACCGACCGCAGCCAGCAGGGCGCGGACTCGTCGTCCGACGGGACCGTCGGACGTCAGTACGGAGCCGGCCAGCACGATCGGCTGGAGCCCAGGGGGGAGACCGGGCGAGGCGTCACCGGCGGTTGGGGAACACCGCAGCTGGTCGACCAGGGCGACCAGATGGGTGGCGGCTTGCTCGACCAGCTCCGCGGCAGCGGGATCGTCGGCGGCCGACGCGGCCACCACGGCCCCCAGCCGGGCAAGTCGGTGCGGCTCGGCGGCGTACGCGGCGGCCAGCAGGTCAGCACCGTCGTCGGCGCCGTACGCCTGCCGGACGGCGGTCGCCAGCGGTCCGTGGTCGTCCGGCGCGCGCAGGGCGTGCCGGACCGCTTCACGACCGAGCCAGAAGCCACCCCCTTCGTCGCCGAGCAGCCAGCCCCACCCGCCGGCCCGGCGGCGTACCTGACCTCGCACCACCTCTGCGGCGATCGAGCCGGTTCCCGCGACGAGCACCGGTCCGGCGTCGGCGGGGCTGCCCGCGGAGAAGGCGCCGGCCACGTCCAGCACGACCTCCGGGACGGCACCCAGACCGGCCGGCGCCACGTCGCGGCGGACCGCCGCCAGGTCGATCGTCGACCCCGCGACCCGGCTGGCACCGGCCATCGCGATCGTCAGGGCGCTGACGTCGATCGCCGCCACGTCGGCCTGGGCCAGGGCGGACCGCACCAGCTCCCCGATCCGGTGCGCGGCGGGCCGTAGACCCACCGCGTTCGGGTTGGCCCCGGGTCCGGCGACCACGGCGAGCAGCGAGCCGTCGCGCCGGCCCACCCCGACCCGGGTGCTGGTCCCTCCCGCGTCGACCCCGACCACCAGCGCACGCATGCAGCCCATCTTCCCCGACGTGCGCCCGCTCGGTCGGACCCGCGCGGTTCAGAGTGAGGGGGCCTCCGGCTCGGGCCGCGGCCGCCGTCGGCCGAGCGCGACCCAGGCGGCTCGGCAGGCCGCCACGGCGAAGATCAGCAGGGCCAGGTTCCGCAACGCCGTGACCGCGGTCGAGACCACCAACGCGACGTCGTTCTTGTTGAGGTAGAGCAATCCGTCGTAGAGCAGGGGATAGACCAGGTGGGTGAGCAGGGCCAGCACGAGCAGCTGACGAGCGAGACCGTCGATGGCGGCCGAGTCCCGGTCACGGACACCCAGCCGGTCCGCGATCCGTCGCCGGTCCAGCACCAGCAACGCCGCGACCGGGCCACCGAGCCAGAGCAGGTACTGCGGGCTGAGGGTCTTGTTGGTGATGATCATGATCACGATCACCGCCACCACGACGAGCCCGACGGCCCGGGGTGACGGGTCGATCGACCGGAACGCCTGCAAGAACAGCAGCGCGATCAGGATCAGCCCGGCCACCGTCGCGACGTTGCTCGCCACCAGAAAGGCCTGCACCCCCGGGCCGAAGATCTCATACGCCTGGTAGCGGGAGATGTCGACGGTCCAGCGGGTCCGGTTCAGGGCCCGGGCCATCATCAGCGGCGTGGACCACAGCGACTCGACCTGCAGACCGCGGTCGGACTGCCAGGTCAGGGGCGACACCAAGCGGCGGAACCCACCGAAGGCCAGGCTGAGTGCGGCGAGTCCGACGCCCACGCCCCAGAAACCCCAGCTCAGGGGCGTGCGGCGCCCCCGTGGTGCGAGGAAGGCGCCGTACAGCAGCGCCGGCCAGAGCTTGAGGGCCGCACCCAACCCGGTCAGTGCCCCGGTGACCCCGGGACGGGTTCGGGCCAGCAGTAACGCGGCGCCGGCCAGGATGGCCGGGATCAGGTCGAAACGCAGGTAGCCGAGGGGTCCGACGAGGAAGACGAAGGCGATCCAGAAGTCAACGGCAACTCCACGGCGGCGGCCGACGGCGCGGAAAAGCACCAGGGTGAACAGCGCGTCCAACCCCACCATGAGCACGATGAAGGCGACCAGGTAGCCGACCCGGGCGCCCGCGCTCGCGACGTAGGGCAGGGTCAACAGCCAGACGACCGGGGTCGGGTACTCGTTGAGGGTGCTGGGTAGCCCGACGCTCCACAGCGTCGCGATCTTGCGCCAGTAGTAGTAGACGTCGCCGACCACGAACGACTCGGGCAGCGCGAGGAGGACGAACATCAGGGCCCGGGTGAGCACCCAGCCGACGACCACGCTGACCCCACCGCGCCGGTCGTCCCAGGGCAGCCGGGACCGGCTCGACTGCTCGGACGCAGCGGAAGCGGCAGCGGACACGGAAAGACACCAGACGACGACGGGCGTGAACAGGCCGCGTGGAGTCGACGGCGGCCCGGGCCGGCAATCTATCAGCGCCGGGTCCGCTCCCGACGCACCTCGACCGCGCCCCCGGCCCGGCCCGCTCGCGGCGCGGCGGCCAGACGGGCAGCCAGCAAACCACCGACGGCGAGCGCCAGTAACGACACCAGCACGGCCACGAGCGGGACCGCCCAGCTGCCGGTCAGCTCGTGCAGGGCACCGAGCGCAGCGGGTCCGGTGGCGGCGAGGAGGTAGCCCCCGCCCTGCACCGCGGCGGAGAGCCGACGGCTGTCGTCGGCGTCCCGGCCGGCCCGGACGATCAGGGCGAAGACCACGGTCAACCCGCCGCCTTGCCCCACCCCACCCAGGCCGCACCACACCGGCCAGAGCGCGGGCATCAGCAGCAGGCCGAGCGGCATGAACGCCCAGCAGCCCGCCACGGCGGAGACGACCCACCAGGACGCCAACCGGCGCAGTAGCAGCGGTACGCCGAGGGCGCCGACGATCGCACAAACCTGAAAGATCGACGACGCGGGCCCGGCGGCGACGGCGCTCAACCCGAGCTGGTCGCGCAGGATCAACGGGAGCCAGGCGGTCACCCCGTAATAGCCGAAGGCCTGACCGCCGAAGCCGATCATCAACAGCCAGGCGACCGGGCGACGCCACCACGGCCGGACGTCGGGGGTCTGGTCGTGGTGGCCGGCCGCCGCCGTCGCCGTCGCCGGCAGCGGCGCGAACCGGCGCGTAGTCCGCCACCACACCAGGGCCGCGATGCCGACCAGGACCACCCAGCCGGCCAGCGCCCAGCGCCAGCTGGTCGCGTCGGCCAGCGGCACGGTCAGCGACAGCGTGATCATGGACCCGACGTTGAGGGCTGCGGTGTAGACCCCGAGCACGGTGTCTCGCCGGTCCGGCAGCTCGCTGCCGATCAGCACCGGTACGGCCACGTTGGCCAAGGTGATCGCGATGCCGATGAGAACGGTGCCGACCAGGGCGGTCGCGAGGCCGTCGAGCGAGCGGACGACCATGCCCAGCCCCAGCACCCCGGTCGAGGCGAGCACGCTGCGGGTCAGGCCCAACCGGGCGATCACCCACGAGACCATCGGGGTGGCCACGGCGAAGCAGAGCACGGGCAAGCTGGTCAGCAAGCCGGCGGTCGCGGCCCCGATCCCGAGATCGGAGCGGATGTCGTCGACCACCGCCGAGACGGCGACGATCGGCCCGCGCATCGTGAGCGCCAAAAGCACGATCGCGGTGACGACCACGAGCGGAGCCACGCCTCGCGCGTTCGCGTTGGACCGACTCATCGTGGTTGATCCCCCACGATCCGACCTTGATCTGGCATGGCGCCCCCGGCAGGATTCGAACCTGCGCTCCCGCCTCCGGAGGGCGGTGCTCTATCCCCTGAGCTACGGGGGCCGTGGCCAACGGGCCGCGCAGAACGCTACCAGTCAGATGCCCGCAGCCAGAATCGCGATTCGGACGGCTCGTCGGCTTGTACGCTGCCGCCGTGCCGGACCGACCTGCTGTCTCGGGCGCGTCCGCGACGCTGCGGACCGTGCTTGTGCTGGTCACGCTGCTGACCACCGGTGTGGCGGCAACCGGCTGCGCGTCGTCGGCGCCCCCGCCCACGCCCGCCGTCATCCGCAGCACCCCACCGCCTTGGGACGTGCCCGTCGACGGCGTCTCCTCCATCGCCGCGGCCGGGCTGGAGCCACAACCGCTCGACCTGACCACCAACCAGCACCAGGTGCAGCTCAGCATCAGCATCGACGGGCAACCCGTTTCGTTGGCCCCGCAGATCGGGGTGGACGTCAAGAGGGGGGTTCAGGCGCCGGTGCACACTCATGATGCCTCGGGGACCGTCTGGCTCGAGGGCCGTGACGCCGACCAGATCACGCTGGGCCAGTTCTTCACCGTGTGGGGCGTCCGTTTCACCGACACCTGCCTGGGTGCGGCCTGTGGAGTCGTCCTGGTCACCACCCAGCCGGCCCTCGACGTCACCGATCCGCGCGCCCTGGCGCTGGCGTCGGTGCAGAACGTGGCCGTGACGGTCCGGTCCGGCTGACGGTTCCAACCGTTGACGGTTCCAACCGTTGACGGTTCCAACCGTTGGAAGGCGGCCAGCCGTTCGGCCCCCTCTGGCAGGCTCGACGCATGACGCACAGCCACGTCGCCGGCTCCATCCATGCCGACGTCAGCTCTCGCGCTCCGGCCTGGCTGGGTCTGCCCGGCGACGTCAACGCCCTGCTCCCCATTCTGTGGAGCTCGGGGGTGAGCAAGGGCGCCGACGGTGTGCTGCAGGTGGCGGGGCTCACCGTGGCAGAGATCGCCGAGCAGGTCGGCACCCCCGTGTACGTGTTGGACGAGGCCGACCTGCGGGCCCGGGCCCGGGCCTTCGCCACCGCATTCGCCGGCTGGGACGTCTACTACGCCGGCAAGTCCTTCCTCTGTACGGCGGTGGCCCGCTGGGTCGCGGCCGAAGGCCTGGGTGTCGACGTCTGCACCGGGGGCGAGCTGGCCGTCGCGCTGCGGGCCGGGGTGGACCCCCGCCAGATCGGGTTGCACGGCAACAACAAGAGCGACGCCGAGCTTGCGGCCGCCCTCGACGCCGGGGTGGGTCGGATCATCGTCGACTCCCACGACGAGATCAGCCGGTTGGTCCAGCTGGTCGCCGGCCGGCACGTCGACCACCCCGAGGCCGCGCCAATCCGGGCCATGGTCCGGGTGACCACCGGCGTGGAGGCCCATACCCATGAGTACATCGCCACCGCCCACGAAGACCAGAAGTTCGGTTTCTCGATCGCCGGCGGGGACGCGATCGAGGCGCTGCTACGGCTGCATCGGGCCGATGGCATCGCGCTGGTGGGCATCCACTCCCACATCGGCTCGCAGATCTTCGACGCGGAGGGCTTCGTCGTGGCCGCACGTCGGACGCTGGGGCTGGCGGCCGACTTCCGCGACCGGACCGGCGCCGAGCTCCCCGAGCTGGACCTCGGCGGCGGTTTCGGGATCGCGTACACCAGCGTGGACAGCCCGGCCAGCCCGGCGCAGCTTGCCGATGCCCTGCAAGGCATCGTGACCGGTGAGTGCGCGACGCTTGGCCTGGCGGTACCGCACCTGTCGATCGAGCCCGGCCGGGCCATCAGCGGTCCGAGCACCTTCGCCCTGTACGAGGTAGGCACGGTCAAGACGGTCAAGCTCGACGGCGGTGCGCAGCGGGTCTATGTCGCCGTCGACGGCGGGATGAGCGACAACATCCGCACTGCCCTCTACGCCGCAGAGTACAGCGCCACCCTTGCCTCACGACGCTCCGAAGCGCCTGCCGTGCTGGCCCGGGTCGTGGGCAAGCACTGCGAGGGCGGCGACATCTTGGTGCGCGATGAGTTCCTGCCGGCCGACGTCGCGCCGGGCGATCTGCTGGCCGTACCGGGTGCCGGGGCCTACAGCCGCTCCATGGCCAGCAACTACAACCACGTGCCGCGCCCGCCGGTGGTCGCGGTGGCCGACGGCGTGCTGACCACGATCGTCCGGCGGGAGACCCTCGCGGACCTGCTCGCCCTCGACGTGGGCTGACGGTGCCTGGCGGCGGACGTTTCGCGTCCCGGGCCCGGCGTGCGGAAGAATGTCCGCGTTCGCTCGCGGAGGACCCGTCCTCCGCGACCCAACCCGATCTCGTGAGGTCTCGATGAGCCAGCCTTCGACCTGCGCCCCGCTGCGCGTCGCGCTGCTCGGCTGCGGCACCGTCGGCAGCGAGGTCGTCCGGGTGCTCGAGGCCTCGGCCGACGACTTCGCCGCCCGGGTCGGACGCCGGCTGGAGCTGGTCGGCATCGCCGTCCGTCGGCCGCACCGGGGTCGGCCGGGCATCGACCCGGCCCTGCTGACCACCGACGCACACGCGCTGGTCAGCCGTGAGGACGTCGACCTGGTGATCGAGGTGATCGGGGGGATCGAGCCCGCCCGCAGCCTGATCCTGACCGCCCTCAAGCGTGGCGCCTCGGTCGTCACGGCCAACAAGGCCCTGTTGGCCGAGGACGGCGCCACCCTTTTCGCCGCCGCTGAGGATGCCGGGGCCGACCTCTACTTCGAGGCAGCCGTCGCCGGAGCCATCCCGATCGTCCGGCCGCTGCGCGAGTCGCTGGTCGGGGACGAGATCACCGCGGTGATCGGCATCGTCAACGGCACCACCAACTTCATCCTCGACAAGATGGACACCGAGGGGGCCGGCTTCGCCGAGACCCTCAGCCTGGCCCAGGACCTGGGATACGCCGAGGCTGACCCGACGGCGGACGTCGAGGGCTTCGACGCGGCGGCCAAGGCGGCGATCCTGTCCAGCCTGGCCTTCCACACCCGCGTCGCCGGTGCCGACGTGCACCGCGAGGGGATCACCGAGGTGACCGCCTCCGACATCGCCTCGGCCCAGGAGATGGGTTGCGTGGTGAAGCTGCTGGCGATCTGCCAGCTGAGCGAGGCCGACGAGCGCGGCGTCCGCAGCGTGTCGGTCCGCGTCCACCCGGCGATGATCCCGCGCAGTCATCCGCTGGCCAGCGTGGGCGGCGCGTACAACGCGGTCTACGTGGAGTCCCGGTCCGCCGGCCGACTGATGTTCTACGGACCAGGGGCCGGTGGTTCGCCGACCGCCAGTGCCGTGCTTGGTGATCTGGTGACCGTGGCCCGGAACCGGCTGCGTGGCGCGCTGGGTCCGGGGGAGTCCAGCTACGCGGCTCGTCCGGTCAGCCCCATCGGCGAGGTCATCACCCGCTACCACCTGTCGCTGGAGGTCGCCGATGTCGCCGGAGTGCTCGCGACGATCGCCCAGTGCTTCGCCGAGCACGGCGTCTCGATCCAGACCGTTCGGCAGCAGGGCCGACAAGCCGACGCCCAGCTCGTGGTCGTGACCCACCCGGCCAAGGACTTCGCGCTCAGCGCAACCGTGGAGGCGCTGCGGGGGCTCGACGTGGTGCGTGAGGTGACCAGCGTGATGCGAGTGGAAGGGGAGTGAGATGGCGGCGCAGCTGATCCGCGAGGCGGAGCTCGAACCGGCCGGTGCGTCCGGAGGCGGCGGCAAGCGCGGCGTCATCCGGCGGTACCGCTCCTGGCTCCCGGTGAGTGACACCGACCCGGTCGTGACCCTCGGCGAAGGCGACACGCCGTTGATCCCGGCGCCCGGGCTTGCCGAGCTGATCGGCTCGGAGGTGCATCTCAAGGTCGAGGGTGCGAACCCGACCGGCTCGTTCAAGGACCGCGGCATGACCGTCGCGGTCAGTGTGGCGGCCGGGACCGGTGCCAAGGCCCTGGTCTGCGCCTCCACCGGCAACACCTCGGCCTCGGCCGCCGCGTACGCCGTTCGAGCGGGGATGACGCCGATCGTGTTGCTGCCCGCCGGGCGGATCGCCGCCGGGAAGCTGGCCCAGGCGGTGGTCCACGGGGCCAAGATCGTCCAGATCGACGGCAACTTCGACCAGTGCCTCACCCTGGCCCGAGACCTGGCCGAGCACTTCCCGGTCGCGCTGGTGAACTCGGTCAACCCGGCCCGGATCGAGGGCCAGAAGACCGCCGCGTTCGAGATCGTCGACGAGCTCGGAGACGCTCCGGACGTGCACGTGCTGCCGGTCGGCAACGCCGGGAACATCTCGGCCTACTGGCGTGGGTATCTTGAGTACGCCGCCGCCGGTCTCGCCAGCCGGACCCCGCAGCTCTGGGGGTTTCAGGCCGCCGGCGCCGCACCCCTGGTCCTCGGCCATCCGGTCAGCAGCCCCGACACCATCGCCACCGCGATCCGGATCGGCCATCCGGCTTCCGCGACCCTGGCGCGGGCGGCGCAGCAGGAGTCCGGGGGGTTCTTCGCCGCGGTCACCGACGACGAGATCCTTGCTGCACAACGTTTTCTGGCGGCTCGGGAGGGTGTCTTCGTCGAGCCGGCCTCGGCCGCCGGGGTGGCGGGGCTGCTATCTCGCCACGCGCGGGGCGTCGACCAGAGCGGTCTGCGGATCACCGTCACGGTCACCGGTCACGGTCTGAAGGACATCGACACCGCGCTGTCGGCGCAGGGTCCGATCCAGGCGGAGGTGGTGGCCGCCCGGATCGACGACGTGGCCGTCGCCTGCGGCTTCCCCTCCTGACTTGGCGACCCCTGACCCGATCACCCTGGCTCGATCGACCCTGGCCGGATCGATCTTGACCCGATCCTTCTCGACGTGGTGAAGGCGTGAGCGGACGACGTCGACTGGCGCCGGGTACGGCGGTGACGGTGAGCACCCCGGCGACCAGCGCCAACCTCGGGCCGGGCTTCGACACCTTCGGACTGGCGCTGGACTGGCGCGACGAGATCACCGTCGAGGTTCGCGCGCAGGGCGTGACCGCGGTGGTGACGGGTGAGGGCGAGGGCATGCTGCCGCTTGACGAGGGTCACCTCGTGCTCCGCTGCGTCCAGGCGGCGCTTGCCTCGCTCGAGGTGGCCGCACCCGGCCTGGAGCTGCTGGCCCACAACACGATCCCGCACGGTCGCGGTCTCGGTTCGAGCTCGGCGGCCATTGTCGGGGGGCTCGCAGCCGGGTGGGGGCTAGCCCGGCCCGACACACCACTGGACATGGAGTGGGCGCTGCGCCTCGCGACCGAGATCGAGGGCCACCCCGACAACGTCGCGGCCGCGGTCCGTGGCGGTTTTGTCCTGGCCTACCTCGATCGTCACCGCAGGGCGCAGGTGGTCTGTCCGACGCTGCGTGACGACGTCGTCGGCCGGGTGTTCGTCCCGTCCACCCCCCTGGCCACGGCCACGGCGCGGAGTCTGCTGCCTGCGTTCGTCCCGCACGCCGAGGCCGCGGCGAACGCCGGTCGTTCCGCTCTGCTCGTCCACGCCCTGGGGACCGACCCCGGGCTGCTGCCCGAGGCGACCCGCGATTGGCTCCACCAGGACTACCGGGCTTCGGCCATGCCCGCATCGGCCGAGCTGTGTGCTGACCTGCGGGCACGTGGGTACGCGGCCGTGATCAGCGGGGCCGGTCCGACGGTGCTGGTGCTGGGCCGACAAGTCGATCTTGCGTCGCTGGACGACCGGTCCCCCGACGACTTCGTGGGTCATGCCGTGGCGGTCGGGGCCGGGGTCATGATCACCTCGACGGCGTCGTGACCCCAGCGAACGCCACGGATCGATCGGCACGGCAGCGTCGGAATCCGCATCCGACGGCGGTGGGTGGTATCGTGAAATCGCTGAGATGATCGAGGTCGAGCCCGGGGCCTGCCTCACCGGCCTGCGGGGGTCGGTCTGGTAAGACTGAGCAAGCCACATCGCCGGCAAAGCGCCCACCAGGTCAGGTGCGTAGCACGCCCCCAGATCGCAACGCAGGGCAGTTCGCTGCATCGTTAATGGCTCGAGCACCTTCTCCCACCGGAGACGGGCGCCTGGAGTCACGTTCGAGGCCACCGGCCACATCGCGATCTTCGGTTCCCCCACGACCTAAGAACTTCATCTGCTCGTCCGCAACGCGCGAGGCGAACGCACGGACCGGCCTGTCTGGCCCGTCCTCGAAAGGACACACGTGACCGAAACAGCCGCAACGACTGTCGCGGTGCCTGCCACCGACAACGGGGCCGACACCGGCGCGCCGGAAGGCGCCCGCAAGCGGCGGGGCAGCGGGCTGGACTCGATGGTCCTGCCCGAGCTGAAGCAGCTCGCGGGCAGCCTCGGGCTGAGGGGCACCGGCGCGATGCGCAAGGGCCAGCTCATCGAGGCCATCCGAGGTGCCCAGAGCGGTGGTGGCTCACGCAGCGACGCCGGCCCCGCCAACGGCAGCCGCGATCAGCACCCCACCGGCGCTAGCAACGGTGGCACCAACGGCGGTGGCACCAACGGCGGTGGCACCGGGTCAGCCCCGACCCAGCAACCGCTGGTCGAGCAGGCCGTCCGTACCGAGCCGGTTCGCGCCGACCAGCCCGTCCGCGCCGAGGGGCGTGGCGAGAGTTCCGAGCCGGCCCAGACGCCAAGCGGTGCCGAGCACGAGGACCGTCCCCCGCAGGATCGCCCCGACGGTGACCGCGGGAGCCGACGTCAGCGCAACCGCGACGACCAGGGTCGCAACGACCAGGGTCGCAACGACCATGGCCGCAACGACCAGAACCGGGACCAGTCGAACCGGAACGACCAGTCGAACCGCAACGACCAGTCGAACCGCAACGACCAGGGCCGCAACGACCAGGGCCGCAACGACCAGGGCCGCAACGACCAGAACCGGGACCAGTCGAACCGCAACGACCAGTCGAACCGCAACGACCAGGGCCGGAACAACGATCAGAGCCGCGCGAACCTTCGTACCGACAACCGGAACGACCAGGGCCCGAACCGCAGCGACGGGCGCGACGACGACGACGGCAGCAGCCGTCGCAGCCGCCGTCGTCGCAATCGCGACCGGCAGGGCCGCCGCACCACCGGCGGGAACAGCCGAGGCCCGAGCGGGATGGACCGCTACGAGTCCGAGCCCACGATCAGCGATGACGACGTGCTGGTGTCCACGGCCGGGATCCTCGACGTGCTCGACAGCTACGCCTTCGTGCGAACCAGCGGCTACATGCCCGGCCCCAACGATGCCTACGTCTCGCTCTCCATGGTCAAGAAGTTCGGCCTGCGCAAGGGCGACGTGCTGACCGGGACCATCAGGATGCCGGCCGACAGCGACCGCAAAGAGAAGTTCAACCCGCTGGTCAAGATCGAGACGATCAACGGGGCTGACCCCGAGAAGGCCAAGGGTCGCCCCGAGTTCGCCAAGCTGACCCCGCTCTACGCGCAGGACCGGCTCAAGCTCGAGACGACGCCGACGCAGATGACGACCCGGATCATCGACCTGGTCGCCCCTATCGGCAAGGGCCAGCGCGGCCTGATCGTGTCGCCGTCCAAGGCCGGTAAGACGCTGGTCATGCAGGCGATCGCCAACGCGATCACCGTCAACAACCCCGAGGTCCACCTCATGGTCGTGCTCGTCGACGAGCGACCCGAGGAGGTCACCGACTTCGAGCGCGCGGTCAAGGGCGAGGTCGTCTCCTCGACGTTCGACCGTCCGGCCAGCGACCACACCATCGTTGCCGAGCTGGCAATCGAGCGGGCCAAGCGGCTGGTCGAGCTCGGCAACGACGTGGTCATCCTGCTCGACGGCATCACCCGCCTGGGCCGCGCCTACAACCTCGCGGCACCCGCCAGCGGCCGGATCCTGTCCGGTGGCGTGGACTCGGCGGCGCTGTACCCGCCGAAGCGCTTCTTCGGTGCCGCCCGCAACATCGAGAACGGGGGTTCGCTCACCATCCTCGCGACGGCGCTCATCGAGACCGGCTCGAAGATGGACGAGGTGATCTTCGAGGAGTTCAAGGGCACCGGCAACATGGAGCTCCGGTTGAGGCGGGAGTACGCGGACCAGCGGATCTTCCCGGCCATCGACGTGGACTCGTCCGGCACCCGCCGCGAGGAGTTGCTGATGAGCCGTGAGGAGCTGCAGATCGTCTGGCGGCTGCGTCGGGTGCTGTCGGGTCTGGACGGCCAGCAGGCGTTGGAGATGCTGCTGGACCGGCTGCGCAAGACGCAGACCAACGGCGAGTTCCTGATGGCGATCACCAAGAGCACGCCGGCCGTCGCCCATCGCGACGACATGCCGGGGGCCTGAATCAGGGCCGGAACAAACGGCGGTCGCGCCGACGTTTCGTTTGGTGTCGCACCACCTGGTGCGGCACAATCTCTCGCTGGTGCCGGTTCACGGCGTCGGATCTCGACGGCGACCCGGTGCAACTCACTAGGAGAAGACATGCAGCAAGGCATTCACCCCACCTACGTGGAGACCCAGGTCACCTGCACCTGCGGCAACTCCTTCACCACCCGCTCGACGTCAGCCGCGGGTAGCCTCCGCGCCGACGTCTGCAGCGCCTGTCACCCCTTCTACACCGGCAAGCAGAAGATCCTCGACACCGGTGGGCGGGTGGCTCGCTTCGAGAAGCGTTACGCCCAGAAGACGGCGGCCAAGAAGTAGTACCGCGCCGACGCCGGGACCAGGGGAGACCCTGCTCCCGGCGTTTCGTGTGTCCAGCACCATCGGTGTGGAGGGAGTGGGAATGTTCGAGTCGGCAGCGCCGTTGCGCGCGGAGTTCGCGGTGCTCGAGGCCCAGCTCGCCGACCCCGAGACGCATGCCGACGTGGTCAAGGCCCGAAGGGTCGGTCGCCGCTACGCGGAGCTGACCCCGATCGTCTCGGCCCTCAACCGGTACGACACGGTGCGCGACGACCTGGCCGCCGCGACCGAGCTGGTAGCCGAGGATCCAGCGTTCGCCGCGGAGATCACCGACCTCGAGGCCGAACGCGAGCAGCTCGTCGAGCGCCTCACCCGGTTGCTCGCCCCCCGGGACCCGAATGACTCCGCCGACGCGCTGGTGGAGATCAAGTCCGGCGAGGGTGGTGAGGAGTCCGCGCTGTTCGCGGGTGACCTGCTGAAGATGTACAGCCGCTACGCCGACAGCCGGGGGTGGAAGGTCGAGGTGCTCGATGCCCAGGAGACCGACCTCGGCGGCTACAAGTCGGTGACCGCAGCCATCAAGGCACCCACGATGGGCGATCCTGACGCGATGCCGTACGGCGTGCTCAAGTTCGAAGGTGGCGTGCACCGGGTGCAGCGGGTGCCGGTGACCGAGTCTCAGGGTCGGGTGCACACCTCGGCCGCCGGGGTGCTGGTGATGCCCGAGGTCGAGGACACCGAGGTCGAGATCGACGAGAACGACCTGCGGATCGACGTCTTCCGCTCGTCGGGACCCGGCGGTCAGGGCGTCAACACCACCGACTCCGCGGTCCGGATCACCCATCTGCCCACCGGGATCGTCGTCTCGTGCCAGAACGAGCGCTCCCAGCTGCAAAATCGGGAGCAGGCCATGCGGATGCTGCGCTCCCGGATCGTCGCCGCCGCCGAGGAGGTCGCGGCCACCGCCGCCTCCGCCGCTCGGCGCAGCCAGGTGCGTACGGTCGACCGGTCCGAACGGATCCGCACCTACAACTACGCCGAGAACCGGATTGCCGACCATCGGATCGGCTTCAAGGCCTATAACCTCGACGCCGTTCTGAACGGCGACCTCTCCGCGGTGATCACCGCCCTGCAGGAGGCCGACACCGCCGAGCGCCTCGCCCACGTCGGCGAATGACTCGCCCTTTTGCGCACAATGACCCCGTCCGTCCGGCCGCAAGGGGTCATTGTGCGCAAAATGGCGGTGAGGTGAGCGGTGGTTGAGGTGGGGCACGTGCTGCGGGAGGCGGAGCGCCGGCTGGCGGCGGCCGGAATGGCCAGTCCCGCGGCGGACGCGCGGCTGCTGCTGGCCCACACCCTCGAGGTGGAGCCGGCCCGGCTGCTGGTCCTCGACGGCATCGACACCGCCCAGCACCAACATTTCGCCGACCTCGTCGCGGAGCGGGCCGACGGCGTACCCCTGCAGCACCTGACGGGGGAGACCACTTTTCGCTACAGCCGGCTCGAGGTCGGTCCCGGAGCGTTCGTCCCGCGGCCGGAGACCGAGGTGATGACCGGCTGGGTGCTCGACCGGATCTATGAACGCTCCGCCGCGAACCCCGACACGATGATCCGGGTCGTGGACCTGTGCACCGGTTCCGGCGCCATCGTGCGGGCACTCTGGGACGAGACCACCGATCTGCACGACCGGCTCGAGCTGCACGCCCTCGAGCTGGCCGACGACGCCATCGGGTACGCCATCGCCAACCTGGCCGGCACCGCGGTCCTGCTGCACCACGCCGACGTCGCCGACGCCGCCGAGCTGCTGCGCCCCGAGGGCGCGGCGGCCCCCTTCGACGTCGTGGTGGCCAATCCGCCCTACATCCCGCTCGACGCCTACGAGTCGGTGACGCCCGAGGTGCGCGACCACGACCCGATGATCGCCCTGTTCTCCGGCGACGACGGTCTCGACACGATCCACGTCGTGGCGGCTGTCGCGGCCCGGCTGCTGCGCGATGACGGGTGGCTGGCCTGCGAGCACGCCGAGGTGCAGTCGGCGGCCGTGCAGCAGCTCGTGGCCCGGACGGGGGACTTCGTTGACGTCCGCGACCGGCATGACCTGACCGACCGACCACGCTTCCTCACCGCCCGTCGGATCGCCCGCCGTACGTCCGGCCGCCCGAACGGTCCGGCGTCCGGACGTGACGCGCAGCGCACCCCTGCGCCCACATCGGGTCCCGAGAACGTGCGGTGTCCTCTGGCAGGATGGACGCCGTGACCGAGGCTGCCGAGACCGCCTACACGCGGTACGACTGCAGCGACCACACCGACGCCGAGACTCTCACCGCGGCGGCCGAGGCAGCCCACCGGGCCATCTCCCGCGGCGAGTGCATCGTGCTGCCCACCGACACCGTGTACGGCATCGGGGCCGACGCCTTCGACGCGGCGGCGGTGCAGCGCCTGCTGGAGGCCAAGGGGCGCGGCCGCGACATGCCCCCTCCGGTGCTGATCGCCGACACCCGGCTGCTCCGCGCGCTGGCCGCCGACGTACCCGCCGACGCCCGGGTGCTGGTTGCGGCCTTCTGGCCCGGTCCGCTCACGGTGATCTGCAAGTCCCAGCCGTCTCTGCGGATGGATCTCGGCGACACCGACGGGACGATCGCGCTTCGCGTCCCCGACCACGAGCTCGCGCGACAGCTGCTGCGTAAGACGGGTCCGATGGCGGTCAGCAGTGCCAACCTGAGCGGGAAGCCCGCGGCACTCACCTGCGACGACGCGATAGACATGCTCGGCGACTCGGTCGCGGTATATCTCGACGGCGGCGGGCTCCAGCCGGGGGCCGTGGACTCCGCCCCGTCGACCATCGTCGACTTCTCCCGCACTGAGCACGGCCGGATCCTGCGCCGCGGCGCCCTCAGCCTGGACCAGTTGCGCGAGCACTGTCCCGACCTCGAGGACCTCGTGGTCGAGCCCGTCGCGGTGGATTCACCGCCTGTCGACTCCGCCGCTGCCCGCACCGACCCTGCGGCCACCGGTGCGGCGTCCGCCGACCGGAAGCACCCGGGGCGAGCTCGGCGGTACCGGCACACCCTGCAGCCGCCCCCGGCGGACACGGTGGTGGACCACGAGCTGGCGGCCGACGACCTGGAGGACGCCGACGACGTGAAGGCGGCGATCCAGAACTGGCCCAGCGAGCTCGGGCCGAGCGAGAGCCCCCCGCAGCAGGCGCCCTGACGTGCGGGAGTACCTGCTGGTCCTGCTGATCGCCGCGGCCACCACGTTCGCGGTCAGTGGCCTGGCACGCCGGGTGGCACTGCGGACCGGGGCCGTCGCTCAGGTCCGGGCCCGCGACGTGCACACCGTGGCGATGCCCTACTTCGGCGGGGTGGCGATGCTGGCCGGAGTGGCGGCGGCCTTCGTGGTCGCCTGGCACCTCCCCTTCCTGGGCAAGCAGGCGTTGCTGCTGCAGGACTCCCGCGCCGTCCTGGTCTCCGCGGTGGTGATCTGTCTGGTGGGTGTGCTGGACGACCTGTTCGACCTCAACGCGCTGGCCAAGTTCGCCGGGCAGATCCTGGCCGCGGGCATCGCGGTGCTGATGGGGGTGAAGATGCTCTGGATCCCCCTGCCCAACGGCGTGATCGCGCTCGACAACTCGGCCTCCATCGCCATCACCGTCTTCTTCATCGTGCTCTGCTCCAACGCGGTGAACTTCGTCGACGGCCTGGACGGGTTGGCCACCGGGGTGGTGGCGATCGGGGCCTTCGCCTTCTTCGCCTACTCCTACCTGCTCTACGTCCAGCAGGACCTCGTCCGGGCCACCACGTCGGGGTTGATCATGGTCGCCATCGTCGGGGCCTGTCTGGGTTTTCTGCCGCACAACTTCTGGCCGGCCCGGATGTTCATGGGTGACTCGGGCGCCCTGCTGCTCGGTCTGCTGCTGGCTACCTCGTCGATCAGCCTCACCGGCCAGTTCGACACCTCCCAGCTGGAGAACAACGGCGGCGGCCTGATCCCGGCGTACCTGCCCCTGGTCCTCCCGCTGGCGATCTTGGCGTTGCCTTTCCTCGACGTGCTGCTGGCCTACGTCCGGCGAACCTACGCCGGCAAGTGGTGGTTCGTCGCGGACAAGCAGCACCTGCACCACCGGCTCCTGGAACGCGGTCACAGCCAGCGCCGGGCGGTCATCCTGCTCTACATCTGGTCCGCCTTGGTCAGCTTCGGAGTGATCGCTCTCGGTCTGGTCCGCAGCTGGCAGGTGTTGGCCGTGATCGCGGTTGTCGCTTTGCTGCTGTCGATCGTCACGCTCAGTCGACCGGTGAAGCGCCCGCCAGCGACCCCGGAGGCCGGGGTCAGCAACCCGCCCACCTGACCGGTGGGAATCGGCTGCGCGTGCGGGATCGGGTGGGTAGTGGGTCGTTCTCGACGCTGAGTGGTCGGGTTCTGGGGGGAGGTGGTGCTGTGCTAGTTTTCGCAAACACCCGCCAGACCCCGCCCGTGGACGGCTCGCGCCGTCGGAGCGCCTCCGAACTCACCGTCTCCCACTGGGCCAGCAGGACAGGACAGCCGCCACACATGACGACTGAGTACCGAACGGATCCCCGCGTGGCAGACGACCGCCGACCCAGTGATGGGCCGGAGGCACGCGCAGCCAGCGTGCACGTGATCCGGGCCCGGAAGCTCCTGCTGGGGGGCCTGGTCGGAGGCGTCGCGGCCGCCGTGGTCTCCCTGGTGCTCTTCGGTGTCCTCGACGGCTCCAACGGTGTGGTCTCGGCGGCGCTGGCCGCCGCCCTCGTGCTGTTCTTCTACAGCGGTGGCCAACTGGTGATGGTGGCCTTCGCCGACGCCGGGGCTCGCACGCTGCTTGCGGTGGCGATGGCGAGCTACACGGCTCGAGTCGCCATCCTCGGTCTGGTGCTGCTGGGCTATCAGCAGCACCGGAGTGCCTGGCCGACGCTGGTCCCGGTGGCGGTCTTCATGACCACCGTCGTCGTGGTGGCGGGCTGGCTGATTGTCGAGGTGATCGTGTTCTCCCGGCTCCGCATCGAGGCCTTCGACGGTGGGTACGTCGCCCCCGCGCGGCGCGAGGACGAACAGTGACCGCCCCCCAGCCCGACTGCTACGGTTTGACACTCCATGACGAAGCACAACGAACGGGTCCGCCGAGCACCGGGGATCACCAGCCCGCCGTCGGCGGCGATGGACCAGGGGATGTCGGCCCTGTCGTACCTTCTCACTGGCGTGTTGCTCTGGGGTGGCCTGGGCTGGCTGGGCGATCACGTCCTGGGCACGGGCTTCCTGTTGCCGATCGGGGTCGTGGTCGGTGCCGGCCTGGGGTGCTACCTGATCATCGTCCGGTTCGGCGAGCTCCCCAAGCGGTCCGGGTCGTCGCAGACCACCGACGAGGCAGCGAAAGCTTCGCCGAAATCTGGTCAGCTGAGGGACGTCGTCAAGTGAGGGGAGAGGAGAGCACGTGGGCGCGCTGAGTCCCCTGCTGGTGCCGTTGGAGGGCTTCGCATCGCCCGGCACGCAGAGTTTCGAGTTCCCCGATCTCTTCCCTGGGGTGCCCTTCCTGGACCGCTACATGCTCCAGGCATTCGTGTCGTTGCTGTTGATCGCCGGGTTCTGGCTGATCATGTCGGGTAAGGGCGCGTTGGTGCCGAGCAAGGGCCAGTTCGTCGGGGAGGCCGCGTACTCCTTCGTCCGCGACACCATCGGTCGGGACATGATCGGTCCGGAGTTTCGCCGCTACCTACCCCTGTTGGTCGCGGTCTTCTCCTTCGTGCTCCTCAACAACCTCTGGGGCGTCTTCCCGCTGACCCTGCTGCCGACCGCCTCGCACGTCGGCTGGGCCTACGCCCTGGCCGGGCTGGTCTGGGTGATCTACAACGGGGTGGGCATCGCCAAGCACGGCGTCGTCGGCTACCTCAAGCACACCGTGCTGCCGCCCGGGGTACCGAAGTCCATGTGGGTGCTGACCATCCCGCTCGAGTTCATCTCCAATATCTTGGTCCGGCCGGTCACGCTGTCACTGCGTCTGTTCGCCAACATGCTGGCGGGCCACCTGCTGGTGCTGGTCTTCGTCACCGGCGGTGAATACCTCCTGCTGCACAGCGAGCCGATCGTCAACAAGGTGGCCGGTGTCTTCTCGCTGATCTTCAGCCTGGCGATCTTCGGCCTGGAGATCTTCGTGCAGATCCTGCAGGCCTACATCTTCACCGTCCTGACCGCCCAGTACATCTCCTCGGCGATCGCCGAGGAGCACTGAACCCACCCACACTTTCGCGGCCGTCGCGGAAGACGAAAGGAAGATTCACATGCCTCTCCCCTTGGAGATTACGGGCTCCCTGGCCATCGTCGGCTACGGCCTCGGCGCGATCGGCCCGGGCATCGGCATCGGCATCATCTTCGGTGCCGTCATTCAGGGCACGGCCCGGCAGCCCGAGGCACGCGGCGCCATGTTGAGCACGGCCTTCATCGGGTTCGCCCTGACCGAGGCGCTGGCGATCATCGGCATCGCCCTGGCGTTCGTGTTCCAGGGATAGTTCTTCGATGATGCTGACCACCCTGCTGGTGCCGCTGGCCGAGAACCCGCTGCTGCCCCAGCTGTCCGAGATCATTGCGTCCCTGGTGTTCGTCGGGATCCTGATCTACTTGATGGCCAAGTTCGTCGTGCCCCGGTTCGAGCAGACTTACGCCGAGCGCACCGCCGCCATCCAGGGCGGGATCGAAAAGGCCGAGAAGGCCCAGCGCGAGGCCAAGGCCGCCCTCGAGAAGTACGAGGCGCAACTGGCCGAGGCGCGCGGCGAAGCGGGCAAGATCCGCGACGAGGCCCGTGAGCAGGGCAAGCAGATCCTGACCGAGATGCGGGAGCAGGCTCAGACCGAGTCGGCCCGGATCATCGCCGCTGGTCAGGCCCAGATCGAGACCGAGCGCACCCAGACGGTCAACCAGCTTCGGGGCGAGATCGGTGGGCTGGCGACCACCTTGGCGGGCCGGATCGTCGGGGAGTCGCTGGAGGACGACGATCGTGCGCGACGCACCGTCGACCGGTTCCTGGCCGATCTCGAGAGCCAGTCGGTCGACGAGCCAGCCAGCACGTCGTGAGGAGCAGATCGCGATGAGATCCGAACGTTCCGCCCGCATCGCCCAGCTCGACGGTGTCTTGGATGAGCTGGAGGTCGGTCCCGAGCTGGCCGGTGAGCTGTTCGCGGTGGTCGACCTGGTGGACCACCAGCCGGCCCTGAAGCGGGCTTTGACCGACCCGGGATCGAGCGACGACCGCCGCAGGGGCTTGGTCCGCAGCGTCTTCGACGGCCAGGTAAGTGAGGCCGCCGTCCAGGTGCTGGCCGAGGCCGCTGCCCTGCGCTGGATGGGTGGGCGCCTCCTCGCCGACGCGATCGAACGTGAAGGGGTGCGTGCGCTGCTCCGGTCGGCCGAGGCCGAGGGTCGCCTCGACGACGTGGAGGACGAGCTCTTCCGGTTCAGCCGGACCGTGGCGGGCGATCCCGACCTGCGGGGTGCGATCTCGGACCGGTCGGCCGATCTCGGCCGCCGCCGGTCGCTGGTCGCCGGGCTGCTGGATGGTCGGGCGGCACCGGAGACCTCGGCACTAGCGCAGCGGGCGGTCGCCGCCCGGGAACGATCGTTCGCGGTCACGCTGGAGTCTTTCGTCGCGCTGGCTGCGCAGATCCGGGACCGGGTCGTGGCCACCGTACGCGTGGCCCGGCCGCTCGACGCCGAACAGACCGAGCGACTACGGCGGGCCCTGCGCACCCAGGTGGGACGCGAACTGGCGCTGCAGGTCGTCGTCGAATCCGAGCTGCTCGGTGGGGTCCGGGTCGAGCTCGGCGACGAGGTCATCGACGGCAGCGTCGCCGCCAAGCTGGCCGGTGCCGACCGACTGTTCGGCTGACTACCCCACCACCGACAAGAACACCGCAGAACTCAACGCAGATAGGCAAGGGACGAGATGGCTGAGCTGACGATCCGCCCGGAAGAGATCCGGGAAGCGCTGGACCGCTACGTGTCGGACTACACGCCGGAGACCTCGACGCGCGAAGAGGTGGGCACGGTGGTCACCTCCTGCGACGGGATCGCCCGGGTCGAGGGACTTCCGTCGGCGATGGCCAACGAGCTGCTGGAGTTCGCGAACGGCACCTTGGGCATCGCCTTGAACCTCGACGTCCGCGAGATCGGTGTGGTGGTGATGGGGGATTCCGAGGGGATCGAGGAGGGCTCGAAGGTCAAGCGGACCGGCGACATCCTCGGTGTCCAGGTCGGCGACGGCTATCTCGGCCGCGTCGTGGACGCCCTCGGAAACCCGATTGACGGCAAGGGAGAGATCACCGACGTCGACGAGCGACGTCCCCTAGAGCTCCAGGCGGCCGGGGTGATGGATCGCCAGGAGGTCCGCCAGCCGCTGCAGACCGGCATCAAGGCCATCGACGCCATGATCCCGATCGGTCGGGGCCAGCGCCAGTTGATCATCGGCGACCGCAAGACAGGCAAGACCGCGATCGCCGTCGACACGATCATGAACCAGCGGATCGCCTGGGAGACCGGTGATCCCGAGCAGCAGGTCCGTTGCATCTACGTCGCCATCGGCCAGAAGAACTTCACCGTCGCCGCCTTCCGCGGCACGCTGGAGGAGGCCGGCGCGATGGAGTACACGACGATCATCGCCGCCCCGGCGTCCGACCCGGCCGGTTACAAGTACGTCGCTCCCTACACCGGCAGCGCCATCGGCCAGCACTGGATGTACCAGGGCAAGCACGTCCTGATCGTCTTCGACGACCTGACCAAGCAGGCCGAGGCGTACCGCGCGATGTCGCTGCTGCTCCGCCGGCCGCCGGGCCGCGAGGCCTACCCCGGTGACGTCTTCTACCTCCACTCGCGGCTGCTCGAGCGCTGCGCCAAGCTCTCCGACGAGTTGGGGGCGGGGTCGATGACCGGGCTGCCGATCATCGAGACCAAGGCCAACGACGTGTCGGCCTACATCCCGACCAACGTGATCTCGATCACCGACGGTCAGATCTTCTTGCAGTCGGACCTGTTCAACGCCAACCAGCGCCCGGCCATCGACGTCGGTGTCTCGGTGTCGCGGGTCGGTGGCGCGGCGCAGATCAAGGCCATGAAGAACGTGTCGGGCTCCCTGAAGCTGAATCTGGCGCAGTACCGCGACATGCAGGCGTTCGCCATGTTCGCCTCCGATCTTGACGCGACCACCCGTCGTCAGCTCGACCGGGGTTCGCGTCTCACCGAGCTGCTGCGCCAACCGCAGTACAGCCCCTACCCCATCGAGGACCAGGTCGTCAGCGTGTGGGCGGGCCTGAACGGCAAGCTGGACGAGGTGCCGGTGGACGACGTGCTGCGCTTCGAGCAGGAGTTCCTGGACCACCTCAAGCGCAACAGCTCGGTGCTTGGCACCATCAAGGAGACCAAGCTGTTCGACGACGACGCCGCCAACGAGGTCAGCTCGCAGATCGACAAGTTCAAGAAGGGCTTCGAGACCTCCGACGGCAAGCTGCTCGCCGGCCGCGAGGAGCACGAGCCGATCGCCGAGGACGAGGTCGAGCAGGAGCAGATCGTCAAGCAGCGGCGGAGCTGACCCGTGCCAGCTTCCCTGCGTGACCTACGCCAGCGCAAGGCGTCGGTCAGCACGATCAAGAAGGTCACCCGGGCGATGGAGCTCATCGCGGCGTCCCGGATCATCAAGGCGCAGCAGCGTGCCCAGGCGGCCGCGCCGTACGCCCGGGAGCTGACGCGCGCGGTGTCGGCGGTGTCGAGCTACTCCAACGTCGAGCACCCGCTGACTACCGAGAGCGACCACCCGACGCGCGCGGCGGTGTTGGTGATCACCTCCGACCGTGGCCTGGCGGGGGCGTACTCCTCGTCGGTCATCCGCGAGGGTGAACAGCTGACCCGGTACCTCAACGACTCCGGTCGCGAGGTGGTCCCGTACCTCACCGGACGCAAGGCCGCGGCGTTCTACCAGTTCCGGCGCCGTGAGGTGGCCGGAAAGTGGGAGGGGTTCTCCGACGCCCCGACCTACGCCCATGCGCGGGAGATCGCCGACGCGCTGATCGGGGCGTTCCTGACGCCGACCGAGGAGGGCGGGGTGGACGAGATCCACATCGTCTATACCCGGTTCGTGTCGATGCTGACTCAGAAGCCCGAGGTCATCAGGATGTTGCCGCTGGAGGTGGTGGAGGGCACCGAACCGCCGCCGTCGGACAGCACCCAGCTGCTGCCGCTGTACGAGTTCGAGCCGGACGCCGAGACGGTGCTGGACGAGCTGCTGCCGCTCTACGTGGCCAGCCGGATCCAGTACTGCCTGCTGCAGGCGTCGGCCTCAGAGCTGGCGGCGCGGCAACGGGCGATGAAGTCGGCCACCGACAACGCCCAGGACCTGATCGAACGCCTGACCCGCGAGGCCAACCAGGCGCGGCAGGCCGAGATCACCCAGGAGATCAGCGAGATCGTCGGCGGCGCCAGTGCGCTGGCCGAGTCGACGAGCGGCGCAGACTAGCGAGTGCGGTTGCCGGCATGAACAAGACTGAGCGCAAGACCACGAGAGAGCGAGTGCGATGACTGCCACCGTTGAAGAGAACAAGACCGAGACCACCCCCGGTTCGGTCGGCCGGGTTGCCCGCGTGATCGGCCCGGTGGTGGACGTGGAGTTCCCCGCCGGTGAGATGCCCGACCTGATGAACGCGCTGCTCGTCGACACCACCATCGGCGGCACGACCCGCACGATGACCATGGAGGTCGCCTTGCATGTCGGCGACAACATGGTCCGCGCGATCGCCCTGAAGCCGACCGACGGTATGGTCCGCGGCGCCGAGGTGCGCGACACCGGCGCCCCGATCAGCGTGCCGGTGGGCGACGTGACCAAGGGCCACGTCTGGGACGTGACCGGCAACGTGCTCGACGTCGACCCGTCCACGGTCGAGATCAAGGAGATCGAAGGGGCCCCCAACGGGCGCTGGCCGATCCACCGGCACGCGCCGCGGTTCGACGAGCTCGAGTCCAAGACCGAGATGCTCGAGACCGGCATCAAGGTGCT
>JBPCRP010000041.1:0-38191 GCA_050996715.1 Propionibacteriaceae bacterium | reverse complement strand
CATCAGGCTTTCGCCCATTGTGCAATATTCCCCACTGCTGCCTCCCGTAGGAGTCTGGGCCGTATCTCAGTCCCAGTGTGGCCGGTCGCCCTCTCAGGCCGGCTACCCGTCGAAGCCTTGGTGAGCCGTTACCTCACCAACAAGCTGATAGGCCGCGAGCCCATCCTTGACCGCCGGAGCTTTCCACCGCATGCGATGACGCATGTGGTCGTATTCGGTATTAGCAGCTGTTTCCAACTGTTATTCCGAAGTCAAGGGCAGGTTGCTCACGTGTTACTCACCCGTTCGCCACTCGTGTACCCCGAAGGGCCTTACCGTTCGACTTGCATGTGTTAAGCACGCCGCCAGCGTTCGTCCTGAGCCAGGATCAAACTCTCCGTTGAAAAATATCGGTGCAGTGACAAGTCACTGAGAACCGTCGAATCAACGAGCTTGACGTCTGACAGAACCCATTGCTGGGTCAATCTCATCAATCTCTCAAAGGAATCCGACTCGACTGTTCACCACCGAAAGATCGGTAGAGTCCAGCCAAGCACGGGTTCTTTAGTGCATATTTGGCATTGACTTTAAGCACGCTGTTGAGTTCTCAAGTTTCGGGCGCACACCGTACTTCCGCATTTCTGCTTCCGCGTGGGGCAACTCGCAATACTTTACTTTGGGCTTTCGGCCGGAGTCAAATCCGGCTTTCTTGCCCCGTTGCTTCTTGCTCCTGCACTACGTTGAATCTTTCGGCGTATTGCTCTTGCTTTAGGCAACTCGACTTACCTTACGTGGGGCAGTCCTCAGAGTCAACCTCAGACCTGCACCCGCTTCCAACCAGGCTAGAGCGCCGGACACATGGTGGGTTCTGTCGTGAACGCACACCAGCCCGGTCTCGAGCTTCAGTTGGTTTGCCATCGGGTTCGGCCGCGCAACTTGCTCCGCGTCCCGCTCACCCCGAGGGCTTGATGAACATTACGCGTCGGTGCCGTCCGGGTCAAATCCGGGCTCCTGACCAGCAGGAAGCCATCCGCACCGACGACGTGCCGGCCCGAGGACCAACATGCGTACTCCGCTCAGTCTATCGTGCCCGCACCCACGATCAAGGGACAGCTCGACCGGTGAGTCCGCAGCCCGGTGCTGCGACGTGATCGGCGTGGCCTGGCAGGAGTCATCGCGTGAGGGTCACGGCCCCGATGGTCTTCTTGCCCCGACGCACGATCACGTACCTGCCCGCCAGCAGGTCGTCCTCGGTGAGCACAGTGTCCGGATCGGTGACCCGCACGTTGTTCACGTAGGCCCCGCCCTCCTCCACCGCCCGCCGGGCCGCAGACCGGCTGGTCACCACCCCGGTGGCCGTCATCAGTTCGGTCACGGTGGGCATCGTCTCCGGTGCCGCCAGGGTGACCCCACCCACCTCGGCGACAACCGCTCGCAGGAGCCCGGCGTCCAACTCACGCAGGTCGGACCGCCCGAACAACGCGCCGGCCGCGGCGTTCGCGGCCGCGGTCTCCCCCGCTCCGTGCACCAGGGTCGTCACGTCGTCGGCCAGAACCCGCTGCGCTGCGCGGCGGTACGGCTCGGCCTCGGTCACCCGAGCGAGCTCGGCGATCTCCGCAGAGTCTCGCTGGGTGAACACCCTGAGGTACTCCACCACCTTGGCGTCCTCCGCGTTCAAGAAGAACTGATGGAACGCGTAGGGACTGGTCATCACCGGGTCGAGCCAGACCGCTCCCCCTTCGGTTTTGCCGAACTTGGTGCCGTCGGCCTTGGTCATCAGGGGCGTGGCCAGCGCGTGCACCCGGGTCTCGTCGGCTCGACGGACCAGCTCGACCCCGGCGGTGATGTTTCCCCACTGATCGGAGCCACCGAACTGCAGCGTGCAGCCGTACCGGCGGTTGAGCTCGAGGAAGTCCATCGACTGCAGCAAGACATAGGAGAACTCCGTGTAGGAGATCCCGGCGTCGAGCCGGTTACGCACGACGTCACGAGCCAGCATCCGGTTGACCGGGAAGTGTTTGCCGATATCGCGGAGGAAGTCCAGCACCGACACATCGGCCGTCCAGTCCAGGTTGTTGACCACGGTGGCGGCGTTCGTCCCCTCGAAGCTCACGAAGCGCGACACCTGGCTTCTGATCCGCTCCACCCAGCCGGCCACGACCTCTTTGGG
This sequence comes from Propionibacteriaceae bacterium, assembly GCA_050996715.1. GTDB lineage: Bacteria > Actinomycetota > Actinomycetes > Propionibacteriales > Propionibacteriaceae > Microlunatus. Next base: position 36,042 of record JBPCRP010000041.1, on the reverse strand, counting down.
GTTGAGTGTTCGTTCGCCGGTGTCCTTGGGATCGCCGATCTGCCCCGTGGACCCACCGACCAGGATCAACGGACGATGACCGGCCGCCTGCAGGTGACGAGCGACGATCAGCTGCACCAAACTGCCGAAGTGCAGGCTGGGCGCCGTCGGGTCGAACCCGATGTAGAACGTGACCGGTCCCGCAGCCAGGTGCTCCCGCAGGGCTCGGGGGTCGGTGGAGTTGGCCAGCAACCCCCGCCAGCTCAACTCGTCGATCACGTTGCTCACGCTGCCAGTCACGAGCGTCGAGCCTACCGATCCGGGGCCCGGTCCTGGACCGCCTGCAGGTGAGCAGCTCACGATCGTCCTGGCGGAGCGCCGCGACGGCGGCGCTCACCCGATGATCGAACGTGAGTCCAGCTCAGCCCGCGAACCGGGCGGCAGCCGCGGCGACCTCGGCCAACTGCTCGACCACGCGAGCGTTGGCCGTGCCCCCACGGCCGTCACGTGAGTCGATCGATCCCGCCACGGTCAGCACCTCGAGGACCTCGGCGGTCAGGTGATCCGACACCGACGCCAGCTGCTCCGGGGTCAGGTCGGCCAGCTCGATCTCGGCGTTCTCGCAGAGCCGGACGCAGGCCCCGGCGATCTCGTGCGCCTCTCGGAACGGCACCCGCTGCCGGACCAGCCACTCGGCGATATCGGTTGCCAGGGCGAAGCCTTGCGGAGCGAGGTCGGTCATCCGCTGCGAGTGGAACGCCAACGTCGAGACCAGACCGGCCACCGCCGGCACCAGGATTAACAGCTGGTCCACCGAGTCGAAGATCGGCTCCTTGTCCTCCTGCAGGTCCCGGTTGTAGGCCAACGGCAGCCCCTTCAGCGTGGCCAGCAGGCCGGTCAGGTTGCCGATCAACCGCCCCGCCTTGCCCCGTGCCAGCTCGGCCACATCGGGGTTCTTCTTCTGCGGCATGATCGAACTGCCCGTCGACCAGGCGTCGGCGAGCGTGACGAAGCCGAACTCGAACGTGCTCCAGATGATCACGTCCTCGCTGAGCCGGGAGAGGTCCACCGCCACCTGGGCCAGCACGTAGGCCGCCTCGGCCACGTGGTCGCGAGCGGAGGTGCCGTCGAGGGAGTTCGGCACGCTGGAGTCGAATCCGAGTTCCGCGGCTACCTGCACCGGGTCCAGGCCGAGCGAGGAACCAGCGAGCGCACCCGAGCCGTACGGACTGACGGCGAGCCGACGATCGAGGTCGGCCATCCGGTCCAGGTCCCGTAGTAACGGCCATGCGTGGGCCAACAGGTGGTGGCTCAGCAGCACCGGTTGGGCTGACTGGAGATGGGTACGCCCCGGCATCGGCACCCCCAGGTGCCGCTCAGCCTGGGCGTGCAGGGCGCCGACCACCCCGAGCACCTCGTGCCGCAGGTCCACCAGCGCGTCACGCAGGTAGAGCCGGATCAAGGTCGCGATCTGGTCGTTGCGGGAACGGCCGGCGCGGAGTCTGCCGCCCAGCTCCGGCCCGGCGATCTCGAGCAGCCGCCGCTCCAGCGCCCCGTGCACGTCCTCGTCGGCCGGAGCCGGGCCGAACGTGCCGTTAGCCACCTCGACCTCCAGCTGCTCGAGCGCGCCGACCATGCCCGCCCGCTCCTCGGTCGTGAGCAGCCCGGCCCGGAACAGCGCGTTGGCGTGGGCCCGCGAACCCCGCAGGTCGTAGCGCGCCAACCGCCAGTCGAACTGGGTCGATTGCGACAGCGCGAACATCGCATCCGCTGGGCTGCCGGAGAACCGTCCGCCCCACAGCTGGCCGGCCGCCGTACCGAGCAGGTCGCTCACCGCCCGACCCTCAGGACCGGGCGGCGAGATCGAGGCCGCGGTCGCGGCGGGCGGCGATCGTCGCGGACATCCCGTAGAGCTCGATGAAGCCGCGGGCCTGGGACTGGTCGAAGCTGTCGCCCTCGTCGTAGGTCGCCAGGTTGAAGTCGTAGAGGCTGGCGTCGCTGCGCCGGCCGGTGACCGTGGCCAAGCCCCCGTGCAGGACCATCCGGATCTCGCCGGACACGGCCTGCTGCGCCCCGTCGACGAACGAGTCGAGCGCGTTCTTCAGGGGCGAGTACCACTGACCGTCGTAGACCAGCTCACCCCAGCGCTGGTCGACCCCTCGCTTGTAGCGGGCGAGCTCGCGCTCGACGGTGACGTTTTCCAGCTCCATGTGCGCAGTGATGAGCGCGATCGCGCCTGGTGCCTCGTAGACCTCCCGACTCTTGATGCCGACGAGCCGGTCCTCCACCATGTCGAGCCGGCCCACCCCCTGGGCGCCGGCCCGCGAGTTCAGCTGTTGGATCGCCTCGAGCATGCTCACCTTGACCCCGTCGATCGAGACGGGTACGCCGGCCTCGAAGACGATGCTCACCTCGTCGGCGTCGCGAACGACGCTCGGGTCGTCGGTGTAGTCGTACACGTCCTCGATCGGACCGTTCCAGATGTCCTCCAGGAAGCCGGTCTCCACCGCCCGACCCCAGACGTTCTGGTCGATGGAGTAGGGCGAGGATTTGCTCTGGTTGATCGGCAGACCCTTCTCCTCCGCGTAGGCGATGGCCTTCTCGCGAGTCCAGGCGTAGTCGCGTACCGGGGCGATCACCTTGAGCTGGGGGGCGAGCGCCATGATCCCGACCTCGAAGCGGACCTGGTCGTTGCCCTTGCCGGTGCAACCGTGGCTGACCACGGTGGCGCCGTGGAACTTGGCCGCCTCCGCGAGATGCTTGACGATCAAGGGCCGTGACAGCGCGCTGACCAACGGGTAACGGTCCATGTAGAGCGCGTTGGCCCGCAGGGCGGGCAGGCAGAAGTCCTCCGCGAACTCGTCCTTGGCGTCGACGACGACGGCCTCCACCGCTCCACAGTCCACTGCACGCTGGCGGATGACCTCCATGTCCTCGCCGCCCTGGCCGACGTCGACGGCCACCGCCACGACCTCCTGCCCGGTCTCCTCGGCCAGCCAGCCGATGCAGACGGAGGTGTCGAGGCCGCCGGAGTAGGCCAATACGATCCGATCCTTCACGATGTGATTCCTTTGCTGTGTTTGACTTCGGTCTTTTAACTTCGGTGTTTGACTGCTGGGTTTTGACTGCTGGGTTTTGACTGCTGGGTTTTGACGCGTCTGCTGTGGCGCACGGAGGTCGTGCGCTGGCGGGTCGAGACCTCAGGTCTCGGCGGTGGTGAGGTCGAGCAGTCGAGCGGCCACGGGCGCCCCGCCGTCGGATTCACGAGTGATCAACATGATCGTGTCGTCCCCGGCGATGGTGCCGAGGACGGCGGGCCAGCCGACCCGGTCGATCGCCGAAGCGAAGTACTGCGCGGCGCCGGGCGGGGTGCGGACCACCACGAGGTTCGCCGACGCCTCGGCGGAGATCAGCACCTCGCCACAGAGCCGGGCGAGCCGGTTTTCGAAGGTGGCGAACTCCCCCGACTGCGGGCTCCGGTCGCCGCCGTCACCGGGAACGGCGTAGACGAGATGGCCGTCGGCGTCGCGGATCCGCAGGGCGCCGATCTCCACCAGGTCTTTGGAGAGCGTGCCCTGGGTGACGGCAATGCCGAGCAGCGCCAACTGGTCGCGGAGCTCGGTCTGGGAACGGAGGCTGCCCTGCTGCACCAGGGTAATGATGCTCGCCTGGCGGGCCATCTTGGTCAACGGAGCCCGACGCCCGCGCTCGATCCGGTCGGCGGTGGTGGACATCACGATCGCTCCCCGACCCGGACCGGGTTCCCGACGAGCTCGTCGAGGAGCGTGACGTCGAGTTCGGCGCCGCGCTGGCACGTGATCAACATTGCCAGCACGGCCTTCTGCACGTGGCGACGGTTCTCCGCCTCGTCCCAGACCACCGATCGCGGCCCCTCAAGCACCTCGGCGCTGATCTCCTTGCCCCGGTAGGCGGGCAGGCAGTGCAGGACGAGTGCCTCGGGCGACGCGTGGTCGAGCAGGGCCTGGTCCAGGGCGTAGGAAGTGAAGGTCGCGGTCCGTTCGCGGCCGTCGTCCTCCTGCCCCATCGACACCCAGGTGTCGGTTGCCACCGCATCGGCTCCGGTGACCGCCGCCACCGCGTCGTCGGTGACGACGACGGAGCCGCCGGTGGTCGCTGCGATCTGCTCGGCCCGGGCCACCACGGCCGGATCGGGCTGGAAGTCCACCGGGGCACCGATCCGGACGTGCAACCCGGCGGTAACTCCGCCGACCAGGTAGGAGTTCGCCATGTTGTTGGACCCGTCGCCGACGTAGGCCAGGGTCAGACCGGGGAGGTGACCCCGGTGCTGCCGGATCGTCTGCAGGTCGGCCAGGATCTGGCAGGGATGGTACGCATCGGTGAGCGCGTTGACCACCGGCACGTCGGACCAGGTGGCCATGTCGGCCAGATCCTGCTGGTTGAACGTGCGCCAGACGATGGCGGCAGCCTGGCGGCCGATCACCCGAGCGATGTCGGGGACCGATTCGCGGACCCCGATCTGGGCCAGCCGACCGTCGACCATCATGGGGTACCCGCCGAGCTCGGCGACCCCGGCGCTGAACGACGCTTGAGTGCGCAGCGTCGGCTTGTCGAAGATGATCGCGACGCTTTGCGGCCCGGCGAGCGGCGTCGCGGCGAACGGCCACTCCTTCATCCGGTCAGCCAGGTCGAGGACCAGCTGCTGCTCGGACGGGCTGAGGTCGTCGTCGACGAGGAAATGGCGCAGACTCATGCCGACCGACCCGGGGTCGCGGCGGCCAACAGCGTCGGCAACGCAGCGATGAAGGTGTCGAGCTGGGTTGCGGTGATCACCAGCGGTGGAGCGAGCCGCAGCACGTCCGGCCGCGGTGCGTTGATCACGAAGCCCGCGTCCAGGGCCGCGTCGCTCACCGCCGCCGCGATCGGCTCGGCGAGGACGACACCGCGCAGCAGCCCGCGGCCGCGGACCCCGGTGATCAACGGGTGGTCCAGGGCACCGATCGCCTCGGCCAGGTACTCGCCCATTGCCGTCACGTGCTCGAGCAGACCGTCACGCTCGATCACCGCGATCACCGCGAGCCCGGCGATGGCCGCAACCGGGTTACCCCCGAAGGTGCTGCCGTGGTGGCCGGGGCCGAGCAGGGTCGCCGCCCGGCCCGTGGCCAAGCAGGCCCCGATCGGGAACCCGTTACCAAGACCCTTGGCCAGGGTGATCACGTCGGCGCGGAGGGGACCCGCGACGCCACCGTCCTCGTGGTGGTGGGCGAACCAGGCTCCGGTGCGCCCCATTCCGGTCTGCACCTCGTCCAGCCACAGCAGGGCTCCGCTGGCGTCACACAGCTCGCGCGCAGCTCGCAGGTAGCCCGGCGGCGGCACGACCACCCCGTTCTCACCCTGGATGGGCTCCAGCACCACGGCGGCCACAGTGTCGTCGACGACAGCGGCAAGGGCGTCGACGTCGCCGTACGGGACGAAGCTCACCTCGCCGGGCAGCGGCTCGAACGGCTCCCGGTAGGCCGGGTTGTGGGTGATCGCCAGGGCCCCGAGCGACCGCCCGTGGAAGGCTCCTTCGGTCGAAATGATCTTGGTCCGACCGGTCCGCCGGGTGATCTTGAACGCGGCCTCGTTGGCCTCGGTGCCGGAGTTGGCGAAGAACACCTTCGCGTCGTCGGCCCCGGTCAACGCCGTGAGTCGCAGGGCCAGGGCCACCTGTGCCGGCGTCGCGAAGAAGTTGGAGACGTGACCCAGGGTGGCGATCTGCCCGGTGATCGCCGACAGCACGGTGGGATGCGCGTGGCCGAGGGCGTTCACGGCGATCCCGGCCAGCAGGTCGAGGTAGCGGCGACCGTCGGTGTCCCAGACGTAGCAGCCCTCGCCCCGGACGAAGACCCGCTTCGGTCGCCCGAAGGTCGCCATTATCGACGCTTCGTAGCCGTCAAGGACGGCCACCGCTCCAGCCCCGAGCTCGTCGAGTCCGGCCAGCTCGGCGCTGACGGTGGTTCCGGTGCTCATGAGGCCTTCTCCCCCGGTGCTGACGTGCCCGCTGTCGTGCTCCCTGACGTTGCGGCGGCGAGGTGGACGAACTCGCCGTTGCTCAGCTCGTGCGGCGGGATACCGACGTCTGCCGAGAAGACACGGCTACCCAGCCGGACCAGACCGTCCTGGGTGACCATGGTCCCGATGCCCGCGTTGGTGAAGATCTCCAGCAGGAGCGCATGCGCGACCCGGCCGTCGGTCACGGTCGCCCGGGTGAGCCCGCCCTGGACCGCACGCAGACAGGCCTCCATCTTGGGCACCATCCCCGACTCCAGCGTGGGCAAGATCTCCGCGAGCTCGGAGGCCGACAGCTCCCTGATCACCTCGGTGCTGCTGGGCCAGTCGCGGTAGAGACCCTCGACGTCGGTGAGCACCACAAGCCGGTCGGCCTGCAGAGCGACGGCGAGAGCCGCCGCCGCGGTGTCGGCGTTGACGTTGTGGACCACGCCGGCGACGTCAGGCGCGATACTGGCCACCACCGGAATCCGACCGGCACCGATCAGCCCCTCGATGGCCTCGGTGCGCACGGCGACCACGTCGCCGACGAGGCCGAGGTCGACCTCTTCGCCGTCGACGACCGTGCCGCGGCGTTCGGCGGTGAAGAGCCCGCCGTCCTCGCCGGACAGTCCCACCGCCAAGGTGCTGTGGCTGTTGATCAGGCCGACGAGGTCACGACCGACCTGGCCGACCAGCACCATCCGGACGACCTCCATCGCCTCGGGGCTGGTCACCCGGAGGCCGCCACGGAACTCCGAGGGGATCCCGAGCCGACCGAGCATGGCCGAGATCTGAGGGCCGCCGCCGTGCACCACGACCGGGTGAACCCCACATCGCTTCATGAACACGATGTCCTGGGCGAAGGCGCGCTTGAGATCGGCATCGATCATGGCGTTGCCGCCGTACTTGATCACCACCGTCTTGCCGGCGTAGGTCTCGAGCCAGGGCAGGGCTTCGGTCAGTATCGCGGCCTTCTCCACCAGGCTGAGCCGATGCTGATCGGGATGCGCTCCCACCGTCATGTCGAATACTCCGCGTTCTCCTTGACGTAGTCGTACGTCAGGTCGTTGGTCCAGATGGTCGCCTCGGCCGTCCCCGCTGGGAGGTCGACGAGGATGGTGGTGTCCCGCGCGGTCAGGTCGACCTGATTGCGCGGGGCACCGATACCACCGCCGACGCAGACCTTGACCCCGTTGAAGGACACGTCGAGCTCGTCGGGCTCGAAGACCGCGTCGGTGGTGCCGATCGCCGCCAGCACCCGGCCCCAGTTGGGGTCGTTACCGTAGATCGCGCACTTGAGCAAGTTGTTGCGGGCGATGCTGCGGCCAACCGTCAGCGCGTCGGCCTCGCTCGCAGCACCCGCAACCGTGATCGCGATGTCGTGGGCGGCACCCTCGGCGTCCCCGATCAACTGCCGGGCCAGGTCCTGGCACGACGTTGTCAGCACGGTGGTGATCTCCGCCTCGGTCGGGGTGATCTGCGACGCGCCACTGGCCATCACGATCACGGTGTCGTTGGTCGACATGCAGCCGTCGCTGTCCACCCGGTCGAAGCTCTGGCCACACGCCGTTCGCAGCGCGCGGTCGAGCACCGGCGGCTCGACGACCGCGTCGGTGGTGAGCACGACCAGCATCGTGGCCAGGCTGGGCGCGAGCATCGCTGCCCCTTTAGCCATCCCGCCCACCGACCACCCGTCGCCCGCGACGACCACCTGCTTGGCGTGGGTGTCGGTGGTCATGATCGCTTGTGCGGCGGCCGGTCCGCCGTCGGTGCTGGCCGCGGCCACGAGGCCGGGCACCGCGGAGCTGATCTTGTCCATGTCCAGCCGAACCCCGATCAGCCCGGTGGAGCAGACGGCAACGTCGATCGCCCCGATGCCCAGCTCGGCGGCGACCTGCTCCGCGGTGGCGTGGGTGTCGGCGAAACCCTCGGGACCTGTGCAGGCGTTGGCTCCGCCGGAGTTGAGGATCACCGACCGCAGGGTAGCGGTGGCGAGCACCTGGGCCGACCACAGCACCGGAGCTGCCTTGACCCGATTGCGGGTGAAGACGCTGGCGGCCGTGAGCTGCGGTCCGTCGTTGATCACCAGTGCGAGATCGGGGGTCCCGCTCTCCTTCAGCCCGGCGATGACGCCGGCGGCACGGAAGCCGGCGGGACTCGTGACGCTCATGACCCCTCCTCGGGTTCGACGTCGATGGTGTGACCGGCCGCGGTCCACACGGCCACGGCCTCGGCGACGTGCGGCACCGGCACCAGGATCCAGTCGGTGTCGTAGGTCGACTCCGCCATCACCGGGATGCCGGCGGCGGCGATCGGGGTGAGCAGCCCGGCGAGGACCCCCACCAGGTCGTGGTCGAGCGGGCCGTCGACGCTGAAGGGGACGAACGGCCCGACGCTGACCACGCTGCCCGGGATCTCCTCGTAGCCGCAGATGATCGACAGCTCGTCGGCGGTGCGGGCCACGGTCCACAGCGCGCCGTGGGCGTCCTCGGCGAGCGCCCAGCGGGGCATCGTCGCCGTGGCCGGAAGGCGGGCGAGGCCGACCTCGTCGGCATGCTGGGTGAGCTCCCAGGCCGGGGCCGCGACGACCGCGGGCGTGCTCACGGCGCCAGCCCGATCGTGCTCAGGCCGGTGGCCTCCGGTAACCCGAGCGCCAGGTTCATGCTCTGGATCGCCCCGCCCGCGGTGCCCTTGGTCAGGTTGTCCAGCGCGGCGACTGCGACCAGGCGGCCGGCCGCGGCGTCAACGGTGGCCTGCACGTGCACGCTGTTCGCCCCGGGGGTGGCCTGGGTCTGGGGCCACTGACCCGGGGGCAGCAGGTGCACGAAGGGCTCCTTGACGTACGCCTGGGCGTAGACCGCGTAGGCCTGCTCAGGGGTGGTGGTCGGGTCAAGCAGCGGCGCGGTGCAGGTCGCCAGGATGCCGCGGGACATCGGCACCAAGACCGGGGTGAAGGACACGGTCGGGGCGGGGGCGCCGCAGCGGGCGAAGTTCTGCAGCAGCTCGGGTGTGTGGCGGTGGCTCCCGCCCACGCCGTACGCACTGGCGGAGCCGATCAGCTCGGCGCCGAGCAGGTGGGTCGCCAGGGAACGGCCGGCCCCGGAAGGTCCGCTCGCTGCGACCACGACCACGTCGTGGCCGTCGACCAGCCTGGCGGTGAGCGCCGGGAGCAGGGCCAGCGTCCCGGTGGTCGGATAGCATCCGGGCACCGCGATCCGCCGGGTATCCGCGAGCACAGCGCGCTGCCCCGGGAGCTCGGGCAGTCCGTAGGGCCAGGTGCCAGCGTGCTCGCCGCCGTAGAACCTGCCCCAGTCGGACGGGTCGGACAGGCGGAAGTCGGCACCGCAGTCGATCACCAGCACGTCGTCGCCGAGCTCGGCGGCCACCGCCCCGGAGGTGCCGTGCGGCAGCGCGAGGAAGACCACGTCGTGCCCGGCCAGCATCTCGGTGTTGGTGGCCCCCACGACCCGGTCGGCCAGCGGGACCAGCTGCGGATGATGCTTACCGAGTCGGCTGCCGGCGTTGGCCCCGGCGGTGAGTGCCCCGATCTGGATGTCTGGGTGCGCGCAGAGCAGCCGAAGGAGCTCGCCCCCGGCGTATCCGGTTGCACCGGCGACGGCTGCGGTCCACATACGCATAATCATGCCATATCTGGAATTTCCATCAAACCGGGTCTTGCGCATCACCGCCCCGCCGGGGAACATCCTCCTCGGGGCGACCAGGACGCGACGTCGCGACCGATCGGTCGACACGGAGGTCGAGGTGGAGGGTGAGATGAGGATCGAGATGGAGGAGCAAGAGACCCTGCGCCGGGTGCTGGCCGAGACCGAGACCTTCCTCGCCGGGCTCGACCAGCGGTCGGTCGCGCCGGGGTACGACGTGGACCAGGTGGCGGCCGCCCTCGGCGGACCGCTGCCAGCGGCAGGCGCCGATCCGCTGGTCGTGATCGACGAGCTGCTCGCCGGGGCCGGACCCGGGGTCGTCGCCATGCCATCAGGCCGGTTCTTCGGCTGGGTGATCGGGGGCACGCTCCCGGCCGCCCTCGGCGCGGACTGGCTCACCTCGACCTGGGACCAGAACGCCGGCCTGCTCGCCTCCTCTCCCGCCGCGGCTGGGGTCGAACGGGTGGCGGCCGGGTGGATCCTCGACGTGCTGGGGCTCCCGCCGACGGCCGGCGTCGGCTTCGTGACCGGGGCGACGATGGCCAACTTCACCTGTCTGGCCGCTGCCCGGCACGCCGTGCTGGACCGGGTCGGCTGGGACGTGGAGGCCGACGGGATTAACGGCGCCCCCGAGGTCCGGGTGGTCGTGGGTGTCGAACGGCACGACAGCATCGACCTCGCCCTGCGCTACCTCGGTCTGGGCCCCGCCCGCAGCATTGTGGTGCCGGTCGACGACGAGGGTCAGATGATGGTGTCCGCCCTGGCCGGCGTGCTCGCCGCGCTCGGACCCGGACCGTCGATCGTCTGCCTGCAGGCCGGCAACGTGCATAGCGGAGGCTTCGACCCGATCGGGCCGGCGACCGAGATCGCCCACCGGTACGGGGCCTGGGTGCACGTGGACGGCGCATTCGGCCTGTGGGCGGCGGCCTCGTCTCGGCTCCGTCCACTCGTCGACGGTCTCGGTCGGGCCGATTCGTGGTGCACCGACGCGCACAAGACGCTGAACGTGCCCTACGACAGCGGCCTGGCGATGGTGGCCGACGCGGCGTCGCTCTACGCGGCGATGGGGACGCACGCGGCCTACCTCATCCAAGACGAGCGTCCCGACCCGTTCGCCACGGTGCCCGAGTTCTCCCGACGGGCCCGCGGCTTCACCGTCTGGGCCGCGTTGCGCTCGCTGGGCACCGACGGCATCGCCGCCATGGTGGAGCGCTTCTGCGACCGCGCCACCCAATTCGCGGTCGGTCTGGCCGCGCTCGACGGCGTCCGCGTGGTCAACGACGTGGTCTTCACCCAGGTCTGCGTCTGCTTCGGCTCCGACGAGGTCACCCGCGAGGTCGCCAGCCGGCTGCTCGCCGACGGCACCGCGTGGATGACCCCGTCCACCTGGCGCGGACGAGCTGTGCTGCGGATCTCGGTCTCGAACTGGCGCACGACCGCGGCCGACGTGGACCGGAGCCTCGCCGCGGTCGCCTCGGTGCTGGCGGCCGTCCGGGCCGAGCGGGTGCGGGTGGGCGGACCGCCCGACCGGAGCGTCGGTGCCGCCGGATAGCCTTTCGGGCCGTGACCTATTTTGCCGACGAGAACCGCTACGACGTCCAGCCCTACCGACGCTGCGGGAACAGCGGGCTCAAGCTGCCCGCCGTTTCCCTCGGCTTCTGGCACAACTTCGGCGACGACAAGCCGCTGGAGACCCAGCGAGCAGTGATGCGGCGGGCGTTCGACCTGGGGGTCACCCACTTCGACCTGGCCAACAACTACGGCCCGCCGTACGGTGCGGCCGAGGTCAACGCGGGCCACATCCTGACGGCTGACTTCGCGGCCTACCGCGACGAGCTGATCATCTCGAGCAAGGCCGGCTGGGACATGTGGCCGGGTCCCTACGGCGACCACGGGTCCCGCAAATATCTCACCGCGAGCCTCGACCAGTCCCTCCAGCGGCTGAACCTCGACTACGTCGACATCTTCTACCACCACCGTCCCGACCCCGAGACCCCGCTCGAAGAGACGATGGGCGCGCTCGACGCGGCCGTCCGGGCGGGCAAGGCGCTCTACGTCGGGGTGTCGTCCTACTCACCCGAGCACACCGCGCAGGCGGCGGCGATCCTGCGGGAGCTGGGCACCCCGCTGGTCATCCACCAGCCGTCGTACTCGATGTTCAACCGCTGGATCGAAGGCGGCCTGCTCGACGTGCTCGGCCACGAGGGCGTCGGCTGCATCGCCTTCACCGCGCTGGCCCAGGGTCTGTTGACCGACCGCTACCTCGCTGGGGTGCCTGCCAATTCCCGGGCCGCGCAGGGCAAGTCGTTGGACCCGAACGCGATCAGCGAGGAGAACCTGGCGCGGGTCCGGGCGCTCAACGAGATCGCCCAGGGTCGGGGTCAGACCCTCGCCCAGCTGGCGCTCGCTTGGGTGATCCGCGACCCGCGGGTCACCTCGACCCTGATCGGGGCCAGCAGCGTGGCCCAGCTGGAGGACAACGTGGCCGCCGTCGATCGACTCGACCTGAGCGACGACGAGATCGCCGAGATCGACAAGTGGGCCGTGGAGTCCGGGGTGGACCTCTGGGCCGACGCCCGCAACGCCACCGACGCCTGACGCCGACCAGTCAGGTTCTGCCGCGTTTGGTCGGCGTGTCGGACAGGACCTGACCGGTCGGGAACGGCATCGGCGTCCGTGCCAGGCTGAGGCCCATGCGTATTGTCGTACTCGGGGCCACGGGCCATGTCGGCAGTTACCTCGTCCCGCGGTTGGTGCAGGCGGGCCATGAGGTGGTGGCGGCCAGCCGCGGCACCCGCGAGCCGTACCACGCCGACCCGGCCTGGGAGTCGGTCGAGCGCGTCGCGCTGGACCGGGAAGCCGCCGATGCGGACGGCACGACCGCGGCCGATGTGCTGGCGCATCGTCCTGATGTGGTCATCGACATGGTCTGCTTCACCGAGGCGTCCGCGGCCCAGCTGGTCGAGGGACTGCGGGGACGGGTATCGCTGCTGGCGCACTGCGGGACCGTCTGGACCCACGGGGTGAGCACGACGTTACCGATGGGTGAGGACGACCCCAAGTTCCCGTTCGGGGAGTACGGGGTCACCAAGCACGCGATCGAGCGCCTGTTGCTGGCCGAGACGTCGAGTGGGGGTCTGGCCAGCACGATCATCCACCCGGGCCACATCAGCGGACCCGGCTGGCCGGTGATCAACCCGGTCGGCAACCTCGACCCGCAGGTCTGGGCGACCATCGCAGCCGGGGACGAGCTGGCCGTACCGGGTGACGGGTCGGCGACCATGCACCACGTGCACGCCGACGACGTGGCTCAGCTTTTCCAGCTGGCGGTCGAGCACCCCGAGCAGTCGGTCGGTCAGGCCTTTCACGCGGTGAGCGCGCGGGCGTTGACCGTCCGGGGTTTCGCCGAGGGCGCGTACGGCTGGTGGGGGCACGAGACCCGGCTGCGACCGCTGAGCTGGGACGCGTTCCGGGCCCGGAGCGGCGACCACGCCGACGCGAGCTGGGAGCACCTGCACCGCAGCCAGGTCTGCTCGATCGAGAAGGGCGTGCGACGGCTGGGGTACGCACCGGCGTGGTCCTCGCTGGACGCGGCCCGCCAGGCCGTCACCTGGCTCGCCACCCACGACCCCGCCCACTCCTTCCCCCCGCCGACCAGCCAGGAACTGCCGGCTTTGGTCGGCGTGTCGGCCAGTGTGTGACGGGTGGATGTGCGGGACGGGCGGAGCTGGCGACCGGCAGGACGGGCGTCGCAACCTGGGGCGGGCGCCAGAAGCTCGAGCGCCAGAAGCCCGGGGCGGGCACCCGAAACCCGGGCGTCAGAACCCCGGGCGCCAGAAGCCCGGGGCTCGCGTCTCCGTGCCGGGGCCGCTCAGGCCGCTAGAGCCACTCGTTCCTGCGCCTCGCGGACGGCAGCGCGCAGCCGGGCTCCGAGCCGAGGGTCCCGCAGGTCCTCCGCCGTCACGACGATCACGATCCAGCCGTGCGCCCGCCAAATCGCCCGTCGTCGTTGGTCAGCGCCCCGGTCCTCGGGGGTCGTGTGATGGTCACGACCGTCGTACTCGACCAGCAGCCGGAGTTCAGGGACACCCAGGTCTCCGCGGAAGCGTTCACGACCCGAGGCGTCGAGAAACGGGATCTGCGTCTCGGGGGTTGGCAGGCCTTCGTCCAACCAGCGCAACCGGAGGACCGACTCCGGAGGTGACTCCGCTCTCGGATCGGCCCACGGCGCGAGAACCCGCAGTTGGCGGATCCCCCGGAACCCGCGGAAGCGGTCCAGTTCAGCGAGCAGTTCCGGGTGCTCGAAACGGCCCGTCCGCAGCAGGGCATCGAGCGCGGCAAACGCGTCGTCCCGACGCAGCAGCCGGCCCAGGTCGCAGGCGGTTCGCAGGGCTGTCGTCACCGGTACGCCGGTGACCACCTCGACGTCGGCAGGCCGCAGCATCCGCAGCCCGCCATCCACCGATGACCGCCGAAGCCGGCTGCCGTCTGGCACCCGCACCACACGCACGGACGGGACGCTCAGCTGCTCCCCGGCGCGGAGGATCGAGACCCCGTGCAGCCAGGCCGCCGTTCGGTCGGCGACCACCGCTCCGGGCGGGATCACCGAGGCCAGCGCACGGCACCGCAGGTCGAGGGAGTCGGGCACACAGGCATCGACATAGACCCCTTGCACGATCCGCCGCAGCACACCGGCTTGCACCAAGCGGGTCAAGGCGGAGGACGACACGCCGACGGAACGGGCCTCAGCAAGGGTGAAGGGTCGTGCCGTGGGCAGAACCTCGCGAGGCGGGTCGAGGAAGGTGGGCATACGCCAGTGTCGAATCCCGGTCCGGTCGAGAGCGAGGGGCGACGCCACATCTGTGGACAGTCGCCGCTCCAATACGGTGACCGGTCAGAGCCTGTCCGACACGCCGTCAGGACGCGGGAGAACCTGGCTGGTCGGCGTGGGCCTGCGAGCGGTCAGAGCCTGTCCGACACGCCGCCAGAACGCGGGAGAACCTGGCTGGTCGGCGTCAGGTGCGGTGCACGGCGCCCACCGCCGCCACCGCGGAGGCCACCGCAGAGTCGCGGGCGGCGGCTGCTTCGGCGTCGGTGAGGGTGCGGTCGGGAGCTCGGAACCGCAGCGCGTAGGCCAAGGACTTCTTGCCGGCCCCGATCTGCGGCCCGGTGTAGATGTCGAACAGCCGCACCGACTCCAGCAGCTCACCGGCTCCGACCACGAGCGCCTCCTCAACCTCCCCCTGGGCGACCTCGTCGGCCACCACGAGGGCGACGTCCTCCTTGGCCACCGGGTGCGACGCGATGACGGCGACGTCTCCGCCGGTGGGGGCCGCCGCCAGCAGCGCGGACAGGTCCAGCTCCACTGCCGCGGTCCGCGCCGGCAAGCCGTACGCCTGCACCACGCGCGGGTGCAGCTCCCCGGCCCAGCCGACGACGAGGCCGGCCACACTGAGCTCGGCACAGCGCCCCGGATGCCAGGGTGCCCGTGCGGTAGCTCGGCGTTGCAGCGTCAGGCCCACCGCGGCCGCGGCCGTCTCGGCACAGAAGATCGCGTGTCGCCAGCTCGCCCGCTCCGCGCCGTGGGCCCAGCTCGCCGGCAGCCAACCACCGGCCAGCACCGCCGCCAGGTGGCGGGGCTGGGCGCCGATCGCGTCGTCGAGGGCGGCGCGGGTGGCGTCGTCGGGACGACCGTCGACCGGCGGACGTGGTGCCGGACCGTGCACCCGCCCGAACACCGAGCCCGCCTCGTAGAGCGCGAGGTCGTCGTTGCTGCGGCTCGTGTTGCGGGTCACGGCCGCGAAGAGACCGGGCAGCAGCGTGGTGCGCAGGTAGGGCGCGGTCTCCGACAGGGGGTTGACCAGCCGAGTGGCCTGTCGACGCAGGTCGTCGGCTGGTAGGCCGAGCTGATCGAGCTCGGCCGTCGACACGAAGGGAAAGCTGAGCGTCTCCACGAAGCCGGCGCCGGCCAAGGCGAGGTTCACGGCCCGCCGCTGGCGCTGGGAGCGGCTCAGCCCCCGCCCACCCGGCGCCCGGGGCATCACGGCGGGGATGTTCTCCAGCCCGACGAGCCGACCGACCTCCTCGACGTAGTCGTACGGGTCGCGCAGGTCCGGCCGCCAGGTCGGCGGGACGAGGTCGAGCTGCGCCGTCCCGTCGGGGCCCGAAGCAACCGAAGCGACCTCGACCGTCACTCCGATGGCGGTCAGCAGGTCGACGACCCGGTCGGTCGGAACCTCAAGACCGAGGATCCGGCTGGGCAGGTCGACAGCGATTCGCTGGGCCGGCGGGGCGGGCACGGCGCCGACCACGGTCTCGGCTGCCGACAGGGTGCCGCCACCGAGCTGGACCAGGAGCTCGGCGACCCGGTGCCCGGCGGCGTAGGACACCGCTGGATCGACTCCGCGCTCGAACCGTCGGCTGGCTTCGCTGCCCAGCTTGTGGCGTCGCGACGTCCGGGCGACGGTCAGGGCGTCGAAGCACGCGGCCTCGACGACCACCGCATTGGTGTCCGCGTTGATCTCGGTGCGCTGGCCGCCCATCACCCCGGCCAGGCCGATCGGGCCCGAGTCGTCGGTGATCAGCAGGTCGTCGACGTGGAGGTCGCGGACGACGTCGTCCAGGGTGGTCAGGCTCTCCCCGGCGGCAGCGGAGCGCACCACGATCGTGCCGCGGACTCGGTCGGCGTCGTAGGCGTGGATCGGCTGCCCGGTCTCGAGCATCACGTAGTTGGTCACGTCGACCACCAGCGAGATCGGCCGCATCCCGGCGAGCTGGACCCGCCGCTGCAGCCAGCGCGGGCTCGGTCGGGTCGGGTCGAGCCCGGTCACGGTCAACGCCACGAAGGCGGAGCAGTTCTCCGACTCCAGCGCTACGGGACAGCCGTCGGCAACCGGCGCGGGGAACGGCGTCCCCGCCGGGTCGGCGAAGGCCACGTCGAGGGCGGTCGCCGTCTCCCGGGCCAGCCCACGCAGCGAGAAGCAGTACCCGCGGTCGGGGGTGACGGCGATGTCGAGGACCTCGTCGCGCAGGTGCAGCAGGTCGTACGCGTCCTGCCCGGGTGTCAGCTCAGGATCGGTCAGGACCAGGATCCCGGTGTGGTCCTCACCCAGGCCGAGCTCCTTGGCCGAGCAGATCATCCCGTCCGAGACGTGGCCGTAGGTCGTGCGCGCGGCGATGGCGAAGTCACCCGGCAGCACCGCACCCGGGAGGGCGACGACCACGAAGTCGTCGACCGCGAAGTTGGCCGCTCCGCAGACGATGCCTCGCGAGCCCTCGGATCCGTTGTGCGGGGCGCCCACGTCGAGATGGCACCAGCGGATGGTCTTGCCGTTCTTCTGCGGTTCCTCGACCAGGTCGAGTACCCGGCCGACGACCAGCGGCCCGGTGACGTCGGCTCCCGCCGTCTCGACCGTCTCGACCTCCAGCCCGGCCCCGATCAGGGCGGCGGCGAACTCGGCCCCGGTGACCGAGCTCGGCACGGCGGCGTAGTCGCGCAACCAGCTGACCGGCGCCCTCATCGCGCGGTCCCGACCAGCGAACGGCTGAACCGCACGTCACCCTCGATCATGTCGCGCATGTCGGCGCAGTTGTTGCGGAACATCAGCGTCCGGTCCACGCCCATGCCGAAGGCGAAGCCCGAGTAGACGTCGGTGTCGATTCCCGCGGCGGCCAGCACGCGCGGGTTGACGATGCCGCAGCCGCCCCACTCGATCCAGCCCTCGCTGTTGCAGGTGCGGCACGGACGATCGGGATGACCCACCGAATCGCCGTGGCAGACGAAGCACTGCAGATCGACCTCGGCCGACGGTTCGGTGAAGGGGAAGTAGTTGGGGCGCATCCGGGTTCGGGTGGCCCCGAACATCGCGGTGGCGAAGGCGTCCAGGGTGCCACGCAGGTGCCCCAGGTGAATCCCCTGGTCGACCACCAGACCCTCGATCTGATGGAAGACCGGCAGGTGGGTGGCGTCGAACTCGTCGGCACGGTAGACCCGGCCGGGGCACACGACGTAGACCGGCAGCTCGCGGTCGAGCAGGGCGCGGATCTGGACCGGTGAGGTGTGGGTCCGCAGCACCAAGCCAGCGTCGGCCCCGTCGCCCTCGACGTCGTCGACGAACAGGGTGTCCTGCATCGTCCGCGCCGGGTGGTCGGGGATGAAGTTGAGCGCGTCGAAGTTCATCCACTCCGTCTCGAGCTCAGGGCCCTCGGCGACCTCCCAGCCCAGGCCAACGAAGACGTCGCACATCTCGTCCATCAGCGCGGTGACGGGATGCACGGCCCCGACCGGCCGCAGGTCGGTCGGCAGGGTGACGTCGACCCGCTCCGCCGCCAGGGTCGCGGCCAGCTCACTCGCGGCGATCTCGGCCTCACGGGCCTTGAGTGCGGCGTTGACCTCACCGCGCGCCCGGCCAATCCGCATTCCCGCGTCCTTGCGGGCCTGGGGCGGCAGGGCGCCGATCTCCCGGTTGGCCAGGGCGATGGGAGATCGTTCACCGGCGTGGTCGATCCTGGCCTGCTTGAGCTCGGCCACGGTGGTGGCCGCCGCAAAGGCCGCCAGTGCGCGGGACACCGTGGCTGCCAGCTCGTCGGCGTTCAACGGGGTGACCTGCACGGGGTCGTAGGTCGTGTTCGGCCCGGACACATGGAGTCCCTTCGAGATACGTACGCGTGCTGTGTTGGCGCGGTCGCCCAACGGACCGACCGCGACAGTCTAGGAACCTTCGACGGAGCCCGACGACCCGGTTTCGCGGGCGGACACCGCGCCGACCGGCCACTTCCTGTCCGGCACGCCGCCAGAACGCGCTAAGAGCTGACTGCTCGGCGGGCGGAGGCGGTGGCGTAGAGAAGGACGGCGGCCGCGGTGCTCAGGTTCAGGCTCTCGGCCCGGCCGTAGACGGGGATGGCCACCGTGCGGTCGAGCAGGTCGCGGTGCTCCTCGGTGAGCCCCCAGGCCTCATTGCCCAGCACCCACAGCGTGGGCCGGGCGAGTTCACCGGAGTCGGCGAGATCGTCGAGCGAGCAGGGCCCGCCGCCCTCGGCCCCGAACACCTGCAGCCCCTTGTCGCGGGCCACGCCAACAGCTGCACCCAGATCGACACCGACGGCGATCGGCAGGTGGAACAGGCTGCCGGTGGTGGCCCGGACCGTCTTGGGGTTGTAGAGGTCGACCGAGTCGGCGCTGACCAGCACCGCGTCCGCCCCGAATGCGTCGGCACAGCGAATCACCGTACCGAGGTTGCCCGGGTCACGGACCTGTTCGCAGAGCACCACCAGCGCCGGCGTTCCGGTGAACGCGTCCGCGAGGGGTACGTCCAGCACCCGGCAGACGGCGATCAGGCCCTGCGGGGTGACGGTGTCGGTCAGGGCCTGGAAGTCCGCGGCCGGTGCCGCGGCCACCGGTACGCCCGCCCGCACCGCGACGTTCAACAGGTCCTGGTGCCGCGGCACGGCGTCGGCTGCCACCAGCAGCTCGAGCACCGCCCCCGCGTCCAGCGCCTCGCCGACCGCCTGCCGACCCTCGGCCAGGAAACGACCGAGCTCGGCTCGGTCCTTGCGTCTCAGCAGCCGACGAGCCGACCGCAGCCGACCCGGCGACACCGGGTCGGGAGCGATCGACTCGTCGACCGTGAGGTGCAGCGAGCTGCGGTACGCCTCGGTCAGCAGACTCAGGCCGCCGAGGTCGTCGGCTCCGGGGCCGACTCGCTGACCTGGTGGGCCTTGGCCACCACGACCAGCGCGGAGAACGCGGCCGGGTCGTTGACGGCCAGCTCGGCCATGATCTTGCGGTCCACCTCGACGCCGGCGTTCTTCAGGCCGTTGATGAAACGGTTGTAGGTGATGCCCTCCGCGCGGGCGGCCGCGTTGATCCGCTGGATCCAGAGCTTCCGGAAGTCGCCCTTCCGTGCTCGACGGTCGCGGTAGGCGTACACGAGGGAGTGGGTGACCTGCTCCTTCGCCTTGCGGTACAGCCGGGAACGCTGGCCCCGGTAGCCGGACGCCTGCTCGAGGATCTCCCGACGCTTCTTGTGCGCGTTCACGGACCGCTTGACGCGTGCCATGTCTGTTCTCCTTGCTTAGGTGCTGAACGGCTGGTGCGGATCGACCGAGCCCGCTCAGGTGGGGTTGAGGGGCTGGGTCACTTACCGAGCAGACGCTTGGCCTTGGCGGCGTCACCCTTGCTGAGCACGGCGTCGCCCATCAGACGACGGGTCCGGGTCGACGGCTTGTGCTCGTTGAGGTGCATTTTGCCGGCCTTGCGGTGCATGACCTTGCCGGTACCGGTGAGCTTGAACCGCTTCTTTGCGCCGGAGTGCGTCTTCATCTTGGGCATGGTGGATCGCTTTCTGCTCTGTCGTGCTGGTCGTGGCCGCGCTGGTGGGGCGGGCTCGATCGATGGGCTCTAGATCTGGTTCGGGTCGACGACCGGGTCGGGCCGGCGCTTGCCGCTCGGCTGCTCCCGGGGCGGCTCGGGCTCGGCCGGCGCTGCACCGTTGGTGGGTACGTTGGCCTGGACGCGTTGCGCCCGCTCGGCGCGAGCCTCAGCCCGGGCCTCGGTCTTCTTCTTGTGCGGTCCGATCACCATCAACATGTTCCGGCCGTCCTGCTTCGGATTGCTCTCGATGAAGCCGAACTCCTCGACGTCGGTGGCCAGCCGCTGCAGCAGGTTGTAGCCCAGCTCGGGGCGGGACTGCTCGCGGCCGCGGAACATGATGGTGATCTTGACCTTGTCCCCTTCTTTGAGGAAGCGGACCACGTGGCCCTTCTTGGTCTCGTAGTCGTGCGCGTCGATCTTGGGGCGGAGCTTCATCTCCTTGATCACCGTGTTCGTCTGGTTCCGACGGGACTCGCGCGCCTTCTGGTCGTTCTCGTACTTGAACTTGCCGTAGTCCATGAGCTTGACCACGGGCGGCCGCGCCATCGGCGCCACCTCCACCAGGTCGAGCTCGGACTCGCGAGACAGTCGGAGGGCGTCTTCGATCCGGACGATCCCCACCTGCTCACCGGCCGGGCCGACGAGCCTGACTTCGGGGACGCGGATCCGGTCGTTGATGCGCGGTTCTGTGCTGATAGGTCCTCCAAGGAGCTAACGGTGAGTGTCGGATCGCCCAGAGACGACAAAGGGTCCCCGCGCACGGAGACCCTGAAACCACGAACGACCGGCCGCTAGCCCGCCGGGTTCGAGACCGACCCGACGACCGTGGAACTGTCGTTTCGGGTGGGAGATCAGGTCTCCGCTTGAGGACCCAGTGCTGCCACTGGATCGGTCGATACCGAGACTACCATCGGCCCCTGGCCCGGCGCACGTCGTCGGAATCGGGTGCGGCGTCGATCGGCGCCGGCATCATCCAGCCGTACCCGTCCGGCAGTTTCACCAGTCGGTGCCCGCGCGCGAGCTGGACCAGCACGTCGCCGTCGATGGCCAGCGAGGACGGACCGGCTACGTCGACCAGCAACGCCGCGGCGCCTTCGTCGACGGTGGCCCGAGCCGCCAGATCGAGCGTGACCGGGACGGGTCGGGCGGCCGCGTCCCAGGTCGTGAGGGAGTCGTTGCCGGTGAAGGCCAGCAGTGCCTGGCGACCGTCGCCGGCCCGGAGCAGGACCACGGCCATCTCGGCCTCCTTGTCGGAGACGATGCGGCCGTCGGTGCCGGGGACGGTCGCGAGCTTGGTGGCCGTCGCGACGACCGGGACGAGCAGCCGGGCACCACCCAGGGCGGCCACCGCGTCGAGGTACGCGCTCGGTTCGTTCCCCACGGCCGCCAGGGCCCGGCGAACGTCCGGGTCAGCTAGGCCGGCGTCGTCGGGGAAGGACGAGTCGGCGAGGGTGCGCCGGTGGTCGGGCTGGGGATCGTTCGACGGGGTGGCTCGGGGCTCGATCGGCTCGTCCATCCCGCCCACGCTACCGACGCGTCGACGTCCGGGGTCCACTACGGGCTCTCCCCTATCGAATGCCGACCCTCAGCGTGGCAGGGTTGGGGGATGCCTGCCGCTGACACCGTTCTGCTCCCGATCTGCGTGGCGCTGTCGCTACTCGGGGTCATCATCACCGCCGTCGCCTGGCGTCAGCGCCGCACCGGACGCGCGGTCCAGGGGGTCGGGCTGGTCATCGCCCCCGTCGCGCTCTACCTGTCGGGCCTGCTCCGGCTCGGCTGGGACTTCGCTGTGTCGATCGTGGCCTGGGCCGGCCGCGTCGTGTTCAGCCCGCCGGTCTGGATCGGCTTGGGTCTGCTCGGTCTCTGCATCGTGCTCTGGGTCGTCGGCGGCGTGCTGGCCAAGCGTTCGGCGGGACGTCGCAAGGGGGCTGCGGCGGTCAGGACCGGCAACGGCGCCTCAGCGCTGGGAGCGGGTCCGGCCAAGGCTCCGATCAGCGCCACCTCCAGCACGGGGGCCACCCGGTCGACGAAGGGCAAGCAGTCCGCCGCGCCCGCCGATCCGGAGATGGCCGAGATCGAGGCGCTGCTCAAGTCCCGCGGGATCGACTGACCGCCAGCCAGTCGGCGTGCCGCCGGCGCAGCTGCGCGATCGCGTCCTGCGCGCGGCGGCCGTCGCTGGTCTGGATCGCCATCAGCTGGCGCTTCTCGGCGTCGAGGTCGACCTCGAACTCACCCGTCTCGGGCTTCAGCAGCACCGAGGCCCAGGGATCGCCGGGACGCAGCAGGAACTTGTGCACCCGGTCCCACGGCACGGTGCAGGTCCGCAGTCCGTTGCGGATCGACAGTCCGGCGGCATCAGCCCGTACCCGGCAGGCCGCCAACGCCGCCAGCGCACCGACGAAGAGAACCAGAAACGCCAACAGCGTGAGGATCTGAGCGAGATTGACCTCCGCGGTGTACTCCCGGGGCAGCGCGAACCACCCCACGACGTACAGCACGCTGAGGATCACCGCGGCGATGACGGCGAGGATGCGGATCCGGTACGGCCGCAGGACGAGCACCGGCGCGACCGGTGACGATGCGGGGTCCGGCGATGCGGGGTCCGGCGATGCGGGGTCGGAGGGCCGCCCCATCAGAGCCGACAGGCGGCGATGTCGGTGACCAGGATCGCCCGTGCGCCGAGGGCCCAGAGGTGGTCCATGATGTTCTGGGCCTGCTTGCGGGGCACCATCGACCGGACCGCGTGCCAGCCCGGCTTGGCCAGCGGCGACACCGTCGGGGACTCCAACCCCGGGGTCAGCGCGCAGGCCGCGTCGAGGGCCGAGCGCTCGACGTCGTAGTCCATCATCACGTAGTTGCGGGCGACCAGCACGCCGTCGAGCCGGCGCCGGAACTGCTCCAGCCCGCTCGGCGGCGTCCCCTCGGAGCGGTGGATCAACACCGCCTCGGATTCCAGCAACGGCTCCCCGAAGAGCTCGAGACCGTTCTGGCGCAGCGTCGTCCCGGTCTCGACCACGTCGGCGATCACGTCGGCCACCCCCAGCCGGATCGCGGTCTCCACGGCTCCGTCGAGCTCGATCAGCCGGGCTTTGATGCCACGATCGGCGAGGTAGCCGTCGACCAGTCCCGGGTAGGACGTCGCCAGCCGCAGCCCGTCGAGCTGCTCGAGCGAGAGGGTCGACCCGGCAGCCGCGGCGAAGCGGAACCGGCTACGGCCGAAGCCCAGCGGCATCACCTCGACGGCCTCGGCATGACTGTCGAGCAGCATGTCGCGGCCGGTGATGCCGAGGTCGAGCGTGCCCTCCCCCACGTAGACCGCGATGTCGCGGGGCCGGAGGTAGAAGAACTCGACCCCGTTGACCTCGTCGAGGAGCACGAGCTCCTTGGTGTCGCTGCGCTGGGTGTAGCCGGCCTCGCGCAGCATGGTGGAGGCCGACTCGGACAGCGACCCCTTGTTGGGGACGGCGATCCGCAGCAGATCAGATCTCGGGGGCCGACTCGGGTCCAGACTCACGACCGACAGTCTAGGTTTCCGCTCAGAGATGGGCGTACACGTCATCGAGGTCGAGATCGAGCGCCAGCATCATCACCTGCAGGTGATAGAGCAACTGACTGATCTCCTCGGCGGCCTCGGCCTTGCTCTGGTACTCCGCGGCCATCCAGACCTCGGCCGCCTCCTCCACGACCTTCTTGCCGATCTCGTGCACGCCGGCGTCGAGCCGGGCCACCGTGGTGGAGCCCGGCTCGCGCGCGGCTGCCTTAGCGCTGAGCTCGGCAAAGAGGGTCTCAAAGGACTTGCTGGTCACCGGCTCATCGTAGGTGTACGGACTCAGCCGACGGTCTCGATCATGGGATCGGCCACCGCCACCGTGTCGGGTCGTCGACCGCCGCGCTCCAGCCGCCACCAGGACACGAACCCGATCACGCAGAAGGCGCCGTAGACGATGTACATGATCGCCGACGGGTAGTAGTGAGCACGCAGCAGCAGCGGGACGCCGACCAGGTCGACGGCGATCCAGATCAGCCAGAACTCGACCCAGCCCCGGGCCATGCCGTAGGTCGCCAGGATCGACCCGGTCAGGATCCAGGCGTCGGCGACCGGCCCGTAGGAGTTCAGCTGACCGAGGATGAAGTAGAACGCCACCCACAGGACGACGGCCGCGGCCAGCAGTTGGATCCGGCCGCGGGCGCCCGCCCATCGCGGGACCACCGCAGCCCCCCCGGATCCGGCCGCCTTGCGGTACTGCGACCAGCGGACCCAGCCGTAGATGCTCACCAGCAGGAAGAAGACCTGGCGGCCGGCTTGGCCCCACAGGTCGAGCATCTGGGGGGCGTGGAACACCCCACCCAGGAAAACGGTGAACAACAACACGTTGCCCACGATGCCGATCGGCCAGGCTGCGACCCGTCGTCGCATGCCCAGCAGCGCGGACGCCAGGCCGAACCCGTTCCCGATGATCTCCCGCCACAACACGACGGACCCACCGATGTGCAGTTCGGCTTCCAGCAACCGCAAGAGAAGGTCTTGCATGTCGTTCCTCCACCCGCCCGGTCGCACGGAATCCGGGGTGCAGAGACGCGTCGCACGGCGCGCCTTCGGGCGCGACGACGACGCACTCGCGTGATCCTCCCATCCGGACTTTCACCGTCGGTCGTGGAGTTTCACCACATCAACCGACTGCGCACCCACCAGGGCGTGCGGTCGGGTCGCGGACTGTCACCGCCGGTTCGGACTTGCACCGACCCCGGAACACGCGCGAGCTATGAACTAACTCGTCGGTCGCAATTGTGGCACGGTCGAGAAACCGTCGGAGCCACCTGCCAGGCTCTGGTCATGATGGATCATGTGGGGATTCAGGTGGACGACCTGGCGGCCGCCCGCGCGTTCTACGACAGTGTCCTGGAGCCGCTCGGCTACGAGGTGCTGATGGACGTCGGGCCCGCTCTGGGGTACGGCGCGCCCGGCCCGTCTGGACATCCGGTGTTCTGGATCGGCACCGCGACCGACCAGATACCCAACCGGCAGTCGCACCTTGCCTTCGCCGCCCCCGACCGTGCGGCCGTCACCGCGTTCCACGAGCGCGCCGTAGCGCTGGGGGCTGAGATCCTGCACGAGCCGCGGATCTGGCCGGAGTACCACCCGGGATACTTCGGCGCCTTCGTCCGCGACCCGGACGGCAACAACGTCGAGGCGGTGCACCACACGTTCGGGTAGCGGTCGGGGGAGGGCAAGTCCAGCACCCTCAGAGCTTGATGCCCAGCAGCGCGTCGACCGCGGCGGCCACCTCGGCCGGTGCCCCAGGATCCAGCCGGGCGCGGTCGGGACCGTCGGCCAGGGAAGCCCCCGCCCACGCGTCGACGACGGCCAGCGCCGTCGGGGCGTCCAGGTCAGCGGCCAACGCGGCCCGCAGCTGAGCCACCACCTCTGCGCCACCCCGGGCCGCGTCCAGTCGGACGGCTGAGCGCCAGCGGGCGAGTCGCTGCTCCGCCGAGCGGAGCAGCGTGTCGGTCCAGGACCACTCCTCCGCGTAGCGATGGGCCAGCAGCGCGAGTCGGATGGCCATCGGGTCAACCCCGGCCTGGAGCAGCTTCGAGACCAGCACGAGGTTGCCCTGGGACTTGCTCATCTTCTCCCCGTCCAGGCCGACCATGCCGACGTGGACGTACGCCTTGGCGAACGGCTCACCGGTCGCGACCCGGCCGTGCGAGGCCGACATCTCGTGGTGGGGGAAGACCAGGTCGGTCCCCCCGCCCTGCACATCGAAGTCGGGCCCGAGGTGCTCCAGCGCGATCGCCGTGCACTCTATGTGCCAGCCGGGCCGGCCGTCGCCGTACGACGAGGGCCAGGACGGTTCCTCGGCACGCTCGCCGCGCCAGACGAGGGCGTCGAGCGGGTGCCGCTTGCCCGGGCGCTCGGGGTCGCCGCCGCGCTCGGCGAAGGTCGCCCGCGCCCGCTCCTCGGACAGGTGGGACAGGGAGCCGAAGCCGGGGTCGACGGTGGGGTCGAAGTACCAGTCACCGGTGCCGTCCTCGAGCCGGTAGGTGCTGCCTCGCACCTCGAGCGTTGCGAGCACGGTGTCGACCAGGTCGATCGACTCCACCGCCCCGATGTAGTGCTCGGGCGGGATGATGCGCAGCGCGGTGTTGTCGTCGCGGAACAGCTGGATCTGGCTTTCGGCGAGCTCGCGCCAGTCGACCCCGGTGGCGGCGGCCCGTTCCAGCAGCGGGTCGTCGACGTCGGTGATGTTCTGCACGTAGACCACCTCAAGCCCGGCGTCGCGCCAGACCCGGTTGAGCAGGTCGAAGGTCAGGTAGGTCATCGCATGACCCAGGTGGGTGGCGTCGTAGGGGGTGATGCCGCAGACGTACATCCGAGCGGTGCCGGTGCTCGGCCCGGCCGGGACGAGCCCGCCGGTCGCGGTGTCTCGCACCTGCGGAACGGGGCGCACCGTGGTGGCCGCGCCCGTCTCCGCGGACACGACGGGAAGGTCGGGAAACGGCCAGGCACGCATGGGCAGCAGCCTAACGACCGGGTGGAAGCACGCCGTTCAGAAGGGCGGCCACGGGATGGCCGGCCACGAGCCCCGGGGTGACCGTGGCAACGTGCCCCGCCGGATCAGCTTCTCGGCGCGTTCCAACAGCGCCACGATCTCGATCTCGCTGAGCAGACCCCCGAGCACGTCGGCCACGTCGTCGCCGATCTTCCGCACGCAGGTCAGCTCGGCCGCGGTCAGTGGCTCCCCCGCCCAGCCCCAGAGCAGGGTGCGCAGCTTGGGCTCGATGTGGAACCCGATGCCGTGGTCGACGCCGAAGACCCGCCCCCCGCTACCCAGGATGTGTCCGCCCTTGCGGTCGGCGTTGTTGATCAGCGCGTCGAAGACCGCCATCATCCGCAGCCGGGGGTCGTCGGCGTGGATCACCGAGACCGACTCGTCGCGGACCCCGGTGCCCTCCACGACGTCGAACCACCCCTCCCGCGGGAGGGTGCGGGTCGGCACCAGGTCCACCACGGCCTCGGTCTGCGCCGGGTCCTCCTCGACCCAGACCTGGAGCGACCCGGTGCCGAGCGGTCCGTCGGCCAGCACCGTCACCGGGACCACGTCGAAGCCACCGAGACGCGAGACCTCGTACGCGGCGACCTCGCGCAGTCCGAGCGTGCCGCGCGGGAAGTCCCACAGCGGCCGTTCGCCCCCGATGGGCTTGTAGACGCACTGGGTGACCACCTCACCGCAGGTCAGCTCGGCGAGGAACGTGGCGTTCGAGGCCGACATCAGCCGACCGGTGAGCTGGAGCTCGCCCGAGCCGAGAACGGCGGTCAGGGCCGGGTGGGACGTACCGGTGAGGTCGGTCAAGAACGCGTCGGGGCTAGAACAGCGGCCGGCGGTAGCCATTGGCCCGCGGGCAGATGTGGCCGTCGGCGTCGATCGGCTGGAGGCAGAACGGGCAGGCCGGGCGTCCGGCCGCGACCAGGGACTGGGCCCGGGCCACGAAGTCGCGCGCGTAGGCGGCGGTGATCTTGACCACGATCACCTCGTCGGCCTCGACCTCGCCCTCGTCGTTGAGGGCGGTCTCCTCGGCGTCGTTGTCGACGTTGGAGAACAGCTCGATCACGACCCGATCGATGTGGGGATCCCAGGCGATGGTCATGGTGCCGACCCGGAACTCCTCGTCGATCGGGGCGTCCAGCGGCTGGGTGTCCGACGTCGCGGCCAGGGCCGGCGGAACGGGGGCGGCGGTCGCGCTGCGCCGGAGCACCTCGTCGAGCACGCGTTCGAGGTGCTCGGCCAGCACGGAGACCTGCTGCTTCTCGCACGCCACGCTGGTGATCCGGTTGCCCTCGCGCGCCTGGAGGAAGAACACGCGATCGCCCGGCTGACCGACGGTACCGGCGACGAACCGGTCCGGGGCGTCGTAGCGGTGTACCAGGGTCGACATGGCATCAAGGGTATGCCGGGACCGGGAGCGTCACGTGAACCGGTGCGCGGGTCGAGCCTCAGGTGGTGCCCGCACCCAGGCCGCCACCGACCGGGGCGTCGGTGGCGGCCGCCTTCTTGCTGCGCCGACGACCGTGCTGTGCCGGTGGGGGCGCGAAGGACGCCAGGTCGCCGGTGGAGGAGTTCATGGTCGCCACGTAGGGCCGGGCGGACGTGTAGCGGACGACCGAGACCGACGCAGGGTTCACCAGGATGCGCTGGAAGGCGTCGAGGTGCATGCCCAGGGCGTCGGCCAGGATCGCCTTGATCACGTCGCCGTGGCTGACCGCGACCCACAGGGCCTGGTCACCGTGCTCGGCCGCGATCCGGGCGTCCCAGGCACGGATCGTGCTCACCGCGCGGGCGGAGATCTCCGACATCGCCTCTCCGCCCGGAAAGCGGACCGCCGAGGGCTGCTGCTGGACGGTCGACCACAGCGGATCCTTGGACAGCTCGCTGAGCTTGCGGCCCGTCCACTCGCCGTAGCCGCACTCGAGGATGCCCCGCTCGACCACGATCGGCACCGGCTCGGTCCGCGCGGCGAGCAGCGCCTGGGCGGTCTGCCGGCACCGCTGCAGGGGGGAGGTGACGATGGCCCGGATCGGCAGCGAGGCGATCCGCGCGCCGGCGTCGGCGGCCTGCCTCACCCCGGTCTCGTCGAGCGCCACGCCGCGGCTGCGGCCGGCGAGCACGCCGGCGGTGTTGGCCGACGTACGGCCGTGGCGGACGAGGAGGACCGTGGTCACCCGTCTGAGGTTAGCGGTTGCGCTCCCCCGCTCGTCGGCTCAGGAGGCGCCGACCACCCGGTAGCGGCCGCGGAGGTAGGCGAGCACGGCGGGGTCGTCGTCGGCCACGGTCACCTGCTCGATCCGGGCCCGCAGCAATAGCGACCACCCGACCCGAACCGGTTCACCGGACCCCAGCCGAACGCCGGCCCAAGCCGTTGCTCCGTCGAGTACCGGACCCCACTCGCTGTCGGTCCAGGTCCCGGTGCGGAACGTCCCGCCGGGCGATGGCGCCTGACCGGCCATCACGTCCGCGACGCCGCGGTGGTCGGCGCCGAGGACTGAGACCGCCGCCGTCCGGGTCTGCCGCACGCGCCCGCCGAAGTCGGAATCCGGGTCGATCAGAGCCACCAGCTCGGCCGGGTCGCCGTCGGCGACGAGCACCGAGCTGACCGTCAAGCCCGCCCGCGACCGGTCGGTGCCGCTCGCCCACACGGTCACCGGGGACGCCAGTCGACCGCGCAACCGACGGACGGCGTTGCGGTCCCGCGGTGGCGGCAGGAACGGGTGCTCCGAGTGGATGCTCACCCACCAGTTGTAGCCGACGGGCACCGCCGGCCCGCGAAGCCGACCCGGGTCCACCCCGGCGCGCTGGAGCGGAAGGGGTAGCCGTAACGGCTACCGTTTCGCGCGACATTAGGGATCCGGCTCGACGCGAGGACGTGCACGATGGGGTGGTTCGAGGCGCTGGTGCTCGGCGTCGTACAGGGGCTGACGGAGTTCCTACCGATCTCCAGCAGCGCGCACCAGTCGATCGTCGGGCAGTTCTTCGGCGGGGGCGACCCCGGATCGGCGTTCACCGCCGTCAGCCAGCTCGGCACCGAGGCTGCGGTCGTCTTGTACTTCGCCAAGGACATCGGTCGGATCATCCGGGCCTGGTTCGGCTCGTTGGTCGGCCGGGTCCCGCACGGCGACCCGGACGCCCGGATGGGCTGGCTGGTGATCCTCGGCTCGATCCCCATCGTGATCTTGGGTCTGCTCTTCCAGCACGCGATCGACTCGACGCTACGCAACCTGTGGATCACCGTGGCCATGCTGGGCGGGTTCGGCATCGTGATCGGGCTGGTCGACCGGGTGGCCCGCAACGCTCGACCGCTCACGTCCCTGACCTGGCGCGACGGCATCATCTACGGTCTGGCCCAGTCGCTGGCCCTGATCCCCGGCGTCTCCCGCTCCGGTGCGACGATCACCGCCGGGCTCGCGATGGGCTACGAACGCGCGGCCGCGGCTCGCTACTCGTTCCTGCTCGCGATTCCCGCCGTGCTCGGCTCCGGCCTCTACAAGCTGACCGACATCGCCAACGAGCCCAGTCCGGAGTGGGGGCCGATCCTGCTGGCCACGGTGGTCGCTTTTCTGATCGGGTTCGGCGTCATCCACTTTCTGCTGCGCTACATCAGCACGCACAACTTCGCACCGTTCGTGATCTACCGGATCGCCCTTGCCGTGGCGGTGGCGATCCTGCTGCTCACCGGTGTGCTCGAGGCGACGCCCGGGACCTGAGCTGTCCGTGGGAACCCGTTGCTTTCCACGGCAGATTCGCCCCGGAAGGTGATCGGTTCCCACGGATGCGTGGGAAACCGACGGCTCAGACGCCCGCCAGCTCCAGGGCCTCGGCCGCCACGGTCAGCGCTGCCTTCTTGGTCGGGAGGTCGCCGTACGGCGCGAGCGCGCAGGTGGTGACGCCCGCCTCGGCGAGCCGGGTCAGGCCGGTGGCGATTCGGGCGCGGTCCCCCAGCAGGGAGGTGGCGTCGAGGAACTCGAACGGGACGGCCGCGGCGGCGTCGCGGGGCTGTCGGGCAAGGTAGAGGTTCTGGACGGTCGCGGCGGCCTCGCCGTAGCCCATCCGGACCGCGAGCGCGTGGTAGAAGTTCTGGTCCCGGCTACCCATGCCCCCGACGTAGAGCGCCGCATAGCCCCGGACGGGGTCCGCGCAGGCGACGGGGTCCGGTCCCACCACGATCGGCACGGTCGCGGCCACGTCGAAGTTCTCCATCGTCTTGCCGACCCTGGCCCGCCCCGCGGCGACGTGGGCGAGCTGTTCCGACGCGTACCCCGGGGCCAGGAAGACCGCCAGCCAGCCGTCGGCGACCTCGCCGGCCAGCTCGAGGTTTTTCGGCCCCACCGCGGCCACGTAGATCGGCAGGTCCGGGCGCGGCGGGACGATGGTGAGCTTGAGCGCCTTGCCCGGACCGTCCGGCAGCGGCAGCGAGAGGTGCTTGCCGTGGTAGGCCACCGTGGCACCGCTGAGGGCCAGCCGGACCACGGCGACGTACTCGCGTGTGCGGCCCAACGGCGCAGCGAACCGGACCCCGTGCCACCCCTCGGAAACTTGCGGACCCGAGACGCCCAGGCCCAACCGGAAGCGCCCACCGCTCAGCCGGTCGAGGCTCGCGGCGGTCATCGCGGTCATCGCCGGCGTGCGAGCCGGGATCTGCATCACGCCCGCGCCGAGGTCGATGGTGGTCGTCTGCGCGGCCAGCCAGGCGAGCACCGTCGGGCTGTCGGAACCGTACGCCTCGGCGGCCCAGACCACCGCGTACCCGAGTCGTTCGGCGTGCTGAGCCAGCTCGAGCTGGCCGCGGGGGTCCTCGGCGCCGACGAGGTATCCGAGGTTCAGTCCGAGCCGCATGGCCTCACCCTAGGTGGCCTGGCGCACCAGACCGTCAGCGGAAGTCGGCCCCGTGGTCGGCCACCCACTGCGCGTACGTCCGGGGTTCGGCTCCGGTGACGTCGGTGATCCGCCCGTCATGACGACCGG
The DNA here is from genome assembly GCA_050996715.1 of Propionibacteriaceae bacterium. Taxonomy (GTDB): domain Bacteria; phylum Actinomycetota; class Actinomycetes; order Propionibacteriales; family Propionibacteriaceae; genus Microlunatus. The sequence continues at coordinate 4,501 of JBPCRP010000041.1, read as the reverse complement.
GGCCGTCGAGGGTCTGCGACCACAGACTGATCAGCGCATCCGCTACGGAGTCAAGGGTGCCGCGGCGGAGCAGTTGCCGCCGCCACTCCTGGGGGTCCAGCTCCTCGACCACGACCTCGTGCCCGACCGCGGCGGCGATGGTGGCGATCTGCTGTCGCTGGGTCATCGAGACCCCGCCGGTCAGGTAGTAGGAGCGACCGAGGTGGCGCTCGTCGGTTAACGCCGCCACGGCAGCGTCCGCGAGGTCGGCCTCGTGGATTGGCTCGACGTACGCGTCGGGGAAGGGCAGCGCCACCCGCCCAGCGCGAACGCCGTCGGCCCAGCGCAGCGTGTTGGTGGCGAAGGCGTTGGGGCGCAGGAACGTCCAGCCCAGGCCGGCGGCGACCACCGACTGTTCGACCTGCTCGTGGTGGCGGCCAAGCGCCCCACCACCGGCCATCTCCACCGACGCGGACGAGAGCACCACGACGTGCGCGACCCCGGCGGCCACGAACGCGCGGGTGACCTCCTCGATCGCGTCGGCGGCAGCGTAGAGGAAGACCCGGTCCACCCCGTCGAGAGCCGCCTCCAGTCCGGTCGCCGTCCGGAGGTCGACCGCGACCGTCGGTACGCCGAGGTGGGCCGAGGCGGCTCGCTCGACTCCGCCGACGTGGCTGGACCCACCGCGGACCCGGATGCCGTGAGCGGCCAGCTCAGCGGCGACCAGCGACCCGACCCGACCCCGGACCCCCGTCACCAGCACCGTCATGGCCCCGCCCTTTCCGTCGGCCCTTCCCGTCGGCGCCGGCCGCCGCAGTTCGTCGACGTCAGTGTGCACCGGCGCCGACCGGGCGCCGTCCCGGCATCGGCACCAGTGCGCCGTTAGGGTCACCGAGTGCAGATGAGGCAGGTCGGCAGCTCGGGGTTGTCGGTGTCGCGGCTCGGGCTGGGCACCATGACCTGGGGACGGGACACCACCGTCGACCAGGCCCGTCAGCTGGTCCGAACCTTCCGGGAGGCGGGCGGGACATTTTTCGACACCGCCGCGGCGTACGGCAACGGGGACGCCGAACGGGTCCTCGGCGAGCTCGTCGCGGCCGACCGGGACGACGTGGTGCTGGCGACCAAGTCCGGTTTCGCCATCCGGCAGGGTCAACGGGTGGTCGACACCTCCCGCCGGGGGCTGCTGCGCGACCTGGAGGGCTCGTTGGCCCGGCTGGGCACCGCCTACGTCGACCTCTGGCAGGTCCACACCTGGGGCGCCGCGCCGTTGGAGGAGACGCTCAGCGCCCTCGACCACGCCGTGTCCCAGGGCATGGCCCGCTACGTCGGGCTGTCGAACTTCGTCGGCTGGCAGACCGCGCAAGCCGCGACCTGGCAGCGCGCCGTGCCCGGCCGCACCCCGATCAGCTCGCTGCAGGTGGAGTACTCGCTACTCGCCCGGCGGGCCGAGGTCGAGATCCTGCCGGCCAGCAAGGCGTTCCAGCTTGGGTTCTTTCCCTGGTCGCCGCTCGGCCGTGGGGTGCTGACCGGGCAGTACCGTCACGGTCTCCCGCGCGGGTCGCGTGGAGCCAGCAGCCACTTCGCGTGGTTCGTCGAGCCGTACTTGCAGGTTCGGTCACGGGGGGTGGTTGAAGCGGTGGCGAAGGCGGCCGAGGGGCTGGACCTCAGCCCGCTGGAGGTCGCGTTGCTCTGGGTGCGTGATGCGCCCGGGGTCACCGCTCCCCTGCTCGGCGCCCGCACACCGGCCCAGCTGGCCGGGTGCCTGGCGACCGAGACGAAAGACCTACCGCTTGAGATCGCCCGCGCGCTCGACGATGTCTCGGGCGGACCGGTGGCCGGTCGGGTGCGCTGACGGGCATTACTCGCGTGAGGTTTACAGGCTGGAAAGGGCCCGGATGATCTTGCGCCGGATCCACACGTCGCGGGTGCCGTCGCGATAGCGACGCAGCCGAGTCAGTTCCCAGCCCCCGTACTCGGCCTGCTCGGTCAGCAGTTGCCGGACGGCGCTACGCGGCAGGTGCCGCCCGAGCCGGAGCCGCTCCACCTGGTACTCGACCCTTTTCGCGCTCATCGAGGGAAAATCTACCCCCGCACGAGGAAGCGCTCGGGCACCCTCGCCCCCACCCGCGCCCCTGGCTGGTCGGGTTCGCTCAGCCGAGGCCACCGACCATCCGACCGACGGTGTACGTCACGGCCATCGCGAGGGTCCCGCCGGCGACGTTGCGCAGCACCGCCCGGCCGACCTGGGCCCCGCCGAGCCGGGCGCTGGCCGCTCCAGTGATTATCAGCGCCACCACGACCACGACGAAGGTCACGAGAACTCGCACGCTCGGCGGAGTGAGCAGGATGGCCAGCAGCGGTAGCAATGCACCGAGGGTGAACGACACCGCGGACGAGAACGCCGCGGTCCACGGGCTGGCGAGGTCGTCCTCGTCGAGGTGGAGCTCGGCATCGAGATGGGCTTCGAGTGCGTCGTTGGCGGTCAACTCCTCGGCCACCTGACGAGCCAAGCCGGCGGACAGGCCCTTCTGCCGGTAGATCTCGGTGAGCTCGTTCAGCTCCGCCTCGGGCATGGTGGTGAGCTCGATCTTCTCCTTGGCGATCAGCGCGCGTTCGGTGTCACGCTGGGTGCTGACCGAGACGTACTCCCCTGCCGCCATCGAGAGTCCCCCGGCGACCAGCGCCGCCAGCCCGGCGATGAAGATCCCGCCGCGGTCGGCCGTCGCTCCGGCGACCCCGACGACGACACCGGCGGTGGAGACGATCCCGTCGTTGGCGCCGAGCACGCCGGCCCGTAGCCAGTTCAGCCTGGCGGCGAGGCCGCCGCCCTGCGGTTCGGCGTGCGGCGACGGCACGTGCTGGGTCGCCGCCGTGGCGGGCGGGGACGAGGTCGGGCCAGTGGTCACGAGATGACACTAGGCCCTTTTCTGGAACGTTTCCAGACAGGACAGGCTGCCCTCTCCTCCCGGCTCAGCCTCAGGTTCGCCACCGGCCGTCGAGGGAATGATTGGGAGGTGACGCGGTGGCGTTGCTATAGTTCACGGCGCCGTCGGCCCAGGTCGACAGCACACCTCGTCCGGGTGGCGGAATAGGTAGACGCGCTAGCTTGAGGTGCTAGTTCCCTTTACGGGGAATGGGGGTTCAAGTCCCCCCTCGGACACGCTCGTGGGTGGGATCGGCTTCACCAGCGAACGCCCCGGCGATCGGCCCGGGGTCAGCCACGTCATTCTCGCCGAGACCCCGCGCGATGATCCAGGCGGCGGCCGTCCGCGAGTGGGGCCGCACCACGAGCTCAGCAGGTACCGTAACGGGGTGGCAGACGATTTCCCGGGCATCGACGCCGACGACCGCACCACGCCGTCAGCCCCCGAGGACGCTGCAGCCCACGGCGAGGACGCCTCGCACGTCGACGCGGCGGCGACGAAGCAGCAGGCCGAACCCGAGTGGTGGGAAGACCCCCGGATGCCCTGGAAGGGCAAGCCGGGTCGCCGGGACCTGCTCTGCTGGGGTGGGTTCAGCCTGACCGGCGTCTACTCTCTGGCCTCGCTGCCCTTCCGCCCCCTGCTGCTCACCGGCAACCCGATCCTGCTGTGCGGACTGACCGGGTCGCGGACCGCCGTGGTGACGGTCGGGGCGCTGGCCGCGGTAGGGCGGATGGACTGGTGGTGGCTCGGCCTGATGCTGGCGACGTTGAGCTTCATCAAGTTCGACGCGCTGTTCTGGTGGGCCGGCCAGCTCTGGGGTCGCGGTCTGATCGAAATCATCGCCGGACGCTCCGCGCGCGCCGCCCGCAGCGCCGCCCGGGCCGAAAAGCTCGCCGAGCGCTACGGGGTCGCCGCGATGTTGATCACCTACGTCGTCCCGTTGGTTCCGCGCGTGGTCGTCTACGCCAGCGTCGGAGCGGCAGGGATGAGGCTGCGGAGGTTCCTCTTCGTGGACGTCGTCGGTTCGTTGCTCACCCGCTGCCTCTACATGTATCTGGGGTACCGGATCGGCCAGCCGGCGGTCGACGTCTTCGACACCATCGCGAAGTACTCGCTCTACCTGTCGCTCGTCCTGGTCGGCGTCGTCTTCGTCAGCGTGCTACGACAGCAGAAGAAGGGCGCAGCAGCGGCTGCCCGGTGGCGTCGCGGCGTCACGCAGTGGACCCGACAGGAGGCCAGCCGAATTCAAGGCAGGACGGGGTGGGCTCGGTAGGCCGATCGAGTCGCCCAGCCGCCCCTCGACGGCCGCCAACCGTTCCCGGGCGGAATCGGCCGTCAGTCGCTGCATCACCATCACAAAGGCGGTCTTGGCCTCGCGATCGGCGTCGACGAAGGCGCGTTCGACGTCCTTGGGATCCACACCGGCGAGCCGCGCCACCATGTCGATCGACCGCTGCCGGAGCTTGCTGTTGGTCACCTGCACCTCCACCATGAGGTTGCCGTAGGTCCGACCCGTCCGCACCATCAATGCGGTGCTAATCATGTTGAGCACCTGCTTCTGCGCGCTGCCCGCTTTGAGCCGGGTCGAGCCGGCC